>CACZHN010000037.1 GCA_902780985.1 uncultured Lachnospiraceae bacterium
GATCCCATACCTGATTCTTTTTGCCGTCTGTGGAATACTTCTTAAGTTCACCGTTTTCAAGCTCGACAGTTTCGGAAAGTGAAAGGCCGGATGTGGTTACCCAGTAATCCATAACATCCTCGATTGCCGGAGACGTGGAAGGCTCGGCATTTTTGTCGCTGCGCTTCGGAACGAAGTTATCCTCCTCGCCTGTTATCTGGAAGAAGCTCACATCATTTGTCTCATTCTTATTCTCCCAAATAGATTCGGCCATCTTTCCCGCAACGCTGATGAATCCCGAATAGGTTCCGTCATTTTCCATCGCAAGGCGGTGCATCATAACCGCTCCGTTACTGAAGCCGCATGCATATATCCTGTCCTCCGCAAATGAATACTCTTGCTTCATATAGTTTGCAAGTGCGATGAGAAATCCTACATCGTCATAACCCGCAATGCCATGTCCCTCGACTCCTGAATTCCATCCGAGTAGTTTTGGTGTAACGTATGGACTGCATGATCCGGAAACATAGAGAACTCCGTAACCGGCAGCATTCGCCTCGACATCAAACTTGGTTTCTGACTTCATCGATTCAGCTGATTTACCATAGCCATGAAGGAGTACGATGAGCGGTGCACCGGCTGTTTCTTCCGGAGCACAAAGGATGAAGTCATGCTCTACGTCGTCATAGGTGCAGGTATACTTTCCGTTGCCGGCATCTGTCACACTTGCGATGTCATGGATGACCCTTTCGGTAGCTGCCTCGGTTGTGTCTTCGGTCACTTCATCGGAAGTATCTTCGCTCACTGCTTCGGTCACTGCTTCAGTCACTGCTTCGGTCACTGCTTTGGTCACTACCTCAGTATCCTTTTCAACGGCAGTATCGGTGGCGGCGTCATTTCCACCACAGGCACACATAGAAAAAATTAAACCCAATATTAGTAAAGCTGCTAATCCCTTTTTCATACTTCTAACCTCCTAGACCTAATCCATAACATTTCCCTTTAACAGATAATGAAAGTGATCAGCTTTTAGATGTGCTGATTTTACTATATATTTAATCTCTTTTCAATTCTTGAGACCACCATCAACAAAAGGAGAATAAAAGTCAAAAACCAGAACTTATGGCAATATTTTGAAAAATGATTCTTGATTTTTACTATAAAATATAATACTATAATTTATAATAAAAGGAGGATGGTCATATGTCTGGTATCGATCTCATAGTCTTAGGCTGCGTAGCAAAACAGCCTCGAAGTGCTTACGATATACAAAAAGATGTCGAAGAGCATAACTTATCGGAGTGGACAAGAATCAGCATTCCGTCGATCTACAAGAAAGTGCTGAGACTTAAGGAGCAGGGGTATATAGCCGGTGATGAGGTAGCCGGAGAACGGTTTGCCACAAAAAATGTTTATCATATAACAGATAAAGGAAGGGAATATCTGGAATCCCTTATGACGGAACAGTCTCTGCAGGCCCCAAAAATACTGCTGGATTTTAACGCAGTTATCTGTAATCTGAATAAGGTTGATAAGCCTACGGCTTTGGTTCTTATCAAAAATATAATATCCGGGATAGAAGAATCTAAACAATATTATCATTCTGCCCTGAAAGAACATGCTGATATTCCGTTAGTTGGAAGAACTATCATGGAACAGCAGGAAAAGGTGTGTGTGACTCTTCTTGAATGGGCACAAAATCTGTACGACAGTTATAAGGAGGAATATAATGAATAACTATGACAATTTTTTTCTGCCAATCGATAATATGGAAGAAGCTAAGGATTTCTATGGAAATACACTGGGACTGAATCTCAAATTCGACTTTTCAGATAAAGGGATGTCTGCTTTTAATGTCGGTTCTGAAGAACCTGCGATCATATTGAAGGATATAAATAAGTTTCCTGACGTCAAACCGACCATATGGTTTGTTGTCGATAATGTAATGGAAACATATAACGATCTGAAGGGAAAGGGTATAAAGTTTTTAAGCGAACCTTTTCGGATCCGTACGGGGAATGCTGCAGAGTTTGAGGATCCGTTCGGAAACAGGCTTGGTATTACAGATTACGATTAAATCATGGACAGGATTAGTGGAAAGCTCACGGTATTTTTTGAGGATCCTTTCTGGGTCTGAGTTTTTGAGCGGATATCCGACGATAAACTGTCGGTTTGTAAAGTGACATTTGGAGCAGAGCCTAAGGAAGATTGAACCACTAAAATTAGAACTAAAACTAGAACTGAGCAAAAAAATAAGCTTTCGAAAATCTCGAAAGCCTTGTAAATACGGTGTCGGCGTGACAGGATTTGAACCTGCGACTTCTACGTCCCGAACGTAGCGCTCTACCAAGCTGAGCCACACGCCGATAGCTGCCTGTTCTCGGCAGATTCCCCTGTTACGGGGTTAATCTGCCGTTCAGACACTTGTGTAATGATACACTCTTTTAAAGATAATTTCAAGCATTATCTTTATCTTTTCCATCCTTGAATTTTCCGACAACTTCCTTAGCCTTAGCTATTACCTTGTCGTCAATATCTGTCTTATCAAGTACAGTTCCCACACCCTTCTTGATATCCTTTGAATTAGCCTTGATCTTCTCATCGATATCTGTCTTTTCAAGAGCTGTATCGATCTTTGCCTTTACATCCTCAATCTTCTTTCCGATGTCTTCTACTCCCATCTTGTAACCTCCTGTGTAAAAAATTATGTTGTAAAAAACCAACCCCTATTGTACCACAATTGCTTCGCAATTGCACATCCGCTTTGCGTCTGTTCGGCAATTCGCTCCGCTCTTGCCGGTATCCCTCACTTTGTTCGGGATGCTCGCCATGACTTCGTCAGCCGCGCACTACTGTACCACAATTGCTTCCAAATATCTATCAATCGTGTCGTAATACTCCTTATTTGTATCCGCATTCAGGGCCATTGTGTGGCCTGACTTTGTATACTCCAGGAAAGTAACATCAACGCCGCTGTTTCTTAAAGATCCCGAGTATTTAAGCGCCATGGATATCGGTACTATCTTATCCTTTGTACCGTATGCAAGGATTGCCGGTACCTTTGAATTTCCGATATAAGTTTCAGGTGATATATCCTTGTAAGCCTTTATATAAGCATCACTTCCGATGTCGTCTACGGTGAAGCTGCTCTTTGTCATAAGATTTACAAGCTGAACCGCCTCTTCTCCCGAGTAGCCCCAGTCATCCGGATTGAAGCTTGTAGGTCCTGTCTGCTCGAACACCAGTTCTACCGGAACAGGTGATTTCTCCGGTTCCATATATGCGTAAAGCAGAGCCAGGGTTCCGCCGCCGTATACTCCGCTGACAGCCATATTCTTAAACTTGATACCAAGCTCGCCGCATCTGCTGTTGACCGCTCCCGCAGTCCTGTAAAGCTCTTCCACCGCAGTGGTTATGGTCTTGTCGTTCTCCTGAGTTATGAGCGAATAATTAACCGATGCACACACATACCCCTTCGATGCAAGGTACTTGCAGATCAGCGCTCCGTCACTCTTATCACCGCTGGAGAAGTTACTTCCGTGAATATACATTACCAACGTCTGTTCCTTGGATGTATCAATGTTCTTCGGAACATACAGGTCATACAGAATGCCCTCGTCCGCAGCGTTCTGGTCGGCGTATATATCTCCGACCTCCTCCGACCACTTAACTCTTATCGGGTCGTAAGGCTTCTGATTGAGCATATTGAATCTAAGGAGAAATGTAATGATCGCGCCTCCGTTGAAGGCCAGCAGAAGCAGGATCATAAATCCGAAATAACCTAAGTTGAATCCTTTTTTGTTATTCATCTCGCCGGTCCCCCTACACTGCTCTGATAGCATATTCCGCTATCAGCCAGCCTGCTCCGGATCCCAGCACCCAGGCTATCAGTATCGCTAAAAGTCTCTTGTTGATCTTTCCGTCCTCTTTTTTCATGTTAGTTAAGTCCTTTACTGTTTTATAATGTGTATCGAATTCAGGAAGTCATCGGCATACTTATAATCCGCATCTCCGATCTCCTTGTTTGAGAAGCCCGCTCTCTCGAATATATCCGTGAGTCTGTCCTTGTCCCAGGTTCCGTCGGTATAGTGTTTAACCATATACCTTACCTGAGTCGTGTAATTGATTCTTCCCTTCATCCTTCCGTCTTTCTTCTTGGCCTTCTTCACAAGCCTTGAATACTTAAGAATAAGCTTATCGTCCTTACCCGCAACGCTGTACTTATAATGATATATGAAGAACGGCGCTGTCTTTATGCCCAGGAAGATTAGTCCTGCCAGGGCTATTATTCCGCCGATTACGATTCCGATTATCTTGATCAGATTATCGTTCACACGGAAATTGGTTAAATCCGGTGCATCTATGGCTCCTCCGGACTGATCCTGCTCATCTCCGTCTCCGAACAGATTGTTAAATGTATCCCAGAAACCGGAGTAATCATCTTCTTCAATTCCCGATGAAGGAGTTACATCTACGACTATCCATCCGTAATCGTCATCATAAACCTCAACCCATGCATGGGCATCGGCGTCCGTTGCGTCTACCGTTACAAGTGCTGTCTCGCCCAGTTCGTTGTAACCGCTGAAGTAATCCGAATAATTTGCTCCTTCGACAAGTTCACCGTTATCCATGATCTGTCCGAAGTCTACTACATAGCCTTCGCAGTACCTTGCCGGTATACCGTAGGATCTGAAGATAAGTACCGCCGCACTGGCGAAATGTGCACAGTATCCCTTCCTGTTCTTTGTCAGGAAGTAATTGATGAAATCCTCTCTCCATGGTGTTGCACCCGGTCTGATAGTATAAGGTATATTTTCCTGATAATAATCGATGACCTGCTGTATGATCTCATGCTTGCTTCCTCCGAAGCCCGCTTCCTTACAGAAGTCTTTTATGATCTGCTCGTTCTGCTTAGGTATCAGCAGATATCCCTTATTTATATCATGTCTGTCTACCGTAGTGGTATTCTTTTCCGATCTCGGATAGTAATTATATTTTACCGATTCACCCTTTGCCAGTATATTTACATCTTCATCGGTATAGTAAGGCATGTACGGTCTGATATCGCCCGCTACATTTGTGATAGTAATAACACCCTTAGCGGAATACTTGTATCCGTCATTGTATGCATCCTTCAGCGCTTCGGCTTCACGCAGATTATGCTCTTCCGTCATGTAGTAATTATCCGGCTGCTTCCATACATTTTCATACGGACTGTATTCTATACCTATGAAATTCTTGAAATATATTCTGTCCTCGGTGTACGGCGTGAACTCAACCGTAACGTCGGTATTGTAATCCAGCTGGATTGACGATACACCGCCCAGCTTACCGGAAGCAAGACCACCGGTGTTGTCGTAGAAATTGAAGATTCCTCCGATTCCGAGCATCATCAGATTCTGCATGTATTCCTTGGATATCTTCTTCTCGTTGCTCTCCGGATGAGTTATATAATATGTATCCTTGTTGAAAAGTCCCGATATCACGGTCACCACAAGGATTACATAGACCGCTCCCAAAAGGATCGTGTGCAGCAGCGAATGCCAGTCAAGTCCGTAAGAAAGTCCTCTTCTGGTCCGCTTAAATACATGGTCGTTCCTGCTGAGATAGAAATGTCGTCCCGACTTCAGGAAATAGGTCATGACTATACCGCCTATTACCATAGCCGCATAGATACCCGACGGTTCTCTTCCCATATAAATCGCGATCATGTTCATCGATAATGTAATCACGATGGCAACAATATATCTGGCACGTCTCAGAATGTAGTTGTTAAGAAGTATGTTTATGGCGACTCCTATCAGAGTTATCGCCACCGTTACAGCCACATATCTGTTGGATATTCGCTCGTTGTAGTACTGGAGACCTTCCGTATCAAAGTATATGGATGCCCAGTCCAGCGTATCGTTGATGATTGCATAGAAACCGGAGTTGATGTAATCCTTAAACATCACCAGCAGCGATGCATAGAAAAAGAAGAACACCAGATAACCCAGATTTTCCGACTTCCAGCTGTGATAGAGGATTGCACACAGGATGGCCGTAAGCAGGATAACAACATTGAACACAAACTGATTAAAGCTTATGCCGATGGCCGTAAGATAACAGCCTATTCCTCCCGCCGTAAGAAAGTATACTATGATACCTTTCAGTATAAGGGTATAATATCTGTTCTCACTGATGTTATATACTTCCTCGGAAATCTCCGCGCCCTTACACATTTTGACGGAAGCCGTATCCTCCCTGAGCCATGCGGACCTCTGCTCTCTTTTGTAAGCACGTTTTTCCGCAGCGGTCATGGATTCGTACTCGGCACGCCTTCTGGCCTTTTCGTCATTTATCTCCGCTCTGTAACTACGGTATTTCTCAAATATTGAATTGTTATCGCTGTTTCTTTCCGCCATATTACCTGCCTGAAATACTAATCCTGTTCGACAACAACCGCATCCGGTCCCTTATCCGTCATGCATATATCAACATATGCTTTAAGTTCGGGTCTGATGCTTCTCATAAGAAGGCGGGTCTTTTCCGCATCCTTATATATCTTTTCAAAATAGATAGCCTGAAAACTTTCCTTCAGATTATCTTCGTTCATTATCTGCATTTCATGGAACTCGTAAGCCATCTCGCTCCACCACATGAGTCTTACATATACCTGCTCTTCGATAAATGCTTTGCAGACTCCGTAGGTAAGAGAAAGGATCTCATCCACTTCTTCATCGGATCCCGCCAGCTCCGTCACAATGACCATCTGCTGATCCGACATGGCAACTCTGTCCTTTACCATAAGGGAATCCTTCTTTGCGGAAAGCTTCCAGTGGATGCTCATAAGCTTATCACCCGGAATGTACTCTCTTACATCCGAAACATCCGAGAAGTCGTGTCCCTTCTTCATGGTCTCTTCGCTCTCGGTCATTCCGCCGGCCATATCCGATGTGCTGAACTGTCTGTGGATATCCGAAGACGGAAGAACGGAAATCTCGCATTTCCTATCAAGCTTTTTCTTAAGGGAAATGATTCCCAGCATATCCCTGAATCGGATAGCCGATACTCTGTATTCGTATCTTCCGTTCATGGAATACTTGATCGGAATGTACTTCTCGTAATTCCCAATAGCCTTTACGGGAAGGGATAATACCGTGGTTCCCTTATCGCCGTAGAAGGAGTTCTCCGATTCCAGAAGCACTTCGGCATCCAGTGAAGGAATGATGCTTCTGTTCACGAGATCCAGTATCAGATACGCCGTATCGTTTTTCTCAACGATTTCCTCCGGTGCACGGAGTTTCAGATCTATGCCCCACCTGAGTACAAAGACTCCTATAAAGGACAGGATTGGCGCACCCGCTACTATCACCAGCAGTATGAGAAGGAAATGACTTCTCATGAAATAGTAACTGCCTGTGATTATCGCAAGCTGAACAAGATATGCAATTATTCTGGTAATGTGTATTCTTGTTTTCATCTGTAAATCCTACAACTTATTTTTCAACTTCTCCGCAGCTGTTTCTTACCTTAAGTCTGCACGGAAGCTTAACCCTGACCGGAGTGGATATGTGAAGCTTTCCCGATGCCATGATGAGGCTGGCTCCGTACTGTCCCATGTCATATACGGGAGCATGTATGGTGGTGAGGGACGGCGTGGTAAACTGACTCATCTCGTCGTCGTTAAATCCCGCTATCGATATATCCTCCGGAATTCTGAGTCCCGATTCGAGAACCGCCTTCATGGCTCCCACCGCTATGGCATCGCTGGCACAAAGTACCGCCGTCGGCCGCGCCTCTTCTTCCAGGAGCTTTTTCATTTCCTCATATCCCGACTGGGAATCGAAACTACCTTCTCTTATATAACCTCTTGTAGAGAGTTTATGTTTCTTCATATAAGACTGATATGCGGTCTTTCTCTCGTCCACCAGTTCCTGTCCGTCGCCCACGTACTCGATACCGCCGATAAATGCTATCTTCTCGTGTCCCAGTCCCGTGAGATAGTCCATCATATCATATATTCCGTTTTTAAAATCCATGGAGAGAGTCGTTATGTCCCTGTTCTTAAGAGACATATCGATAAAGATCACATTTTCCGTGATGGTTCTGAAAAGCGCCACGTCATCTTCACTGAACTTACCTATGCAAATGATACCGTCTACGCCTTTAAGTGAAGAAGCGTAAGACTTATCCGTCTTATAGACTCTTAACATGTTGATCTGATTTCTTGTGCAGAAATCTTCTATTCCTTTACGGGCTGTCAGATAATAGCTGTCACGAAGTTCTTCTTCCGCGGAGAACCACTGAACTATTCCCAGTGTCACGGACTTCTCGTTCTTGGACTGCTGAGAATTGCCGTGCTTTTTTCTGTAGCCCAGTTCTTCGCTCGCCATGAGCACCCTGCGTCTGGTTTCCGGTGCGACGCTGAGTGTATCATCTCCGTTTAATATTCTGGAAACCGCCGCAGGCGATACACCTGCAGCGGCTGCTATATCCTTCAATGTAGCCATCTTTATCCCTCTTGATCGTTACGATAATAAGCCGAAGGTTTCCCCTCGGATATGTTCTAAGTATAAGGCCCGTTTAGTAAATTTTCAAGTAAATTTACTAAATTATTTTAGTAAACAATATTGACTTTTTACTAAACTTTTACTACAATCAGCTTATAAGAATACGGGAGGTCGGATATCATTATGAATATCAGAGATATAAATTCGAAAATTATAAACGGCGAACTTGACGGTATGTTTGCAAAACTTTATGTGGATCCATCAAAGTTCGGTTATCAGCGAGTAAGATACACATCCGCTCTTCATAACTTCGAGCAGCTCTTCGGTGCCGAAGCTATAGAGGATGTATCCATCTTCAGTGCTCCGGGAAGAACAGAGATAGGCGGCAACCACACCGACCATCAGCACGGTCAGGTTCTCGCCGCTGCCATAAGCGATGATGCTATCGCCATAACATCCAAGTACGAGGGATACGTTCATCTCTTCTCAGAAGGATATGACATGATAACTCTGGATATCTCTTCTCTCGATCCAGTCAAAGAAGAACAGGGAACCACAAAAGCTCTTATCCGCGGCGTCCTGGCAGGCATGAAAGACCGCGGTTTCAATATCGGAGGTTTCTGTGCCTATGTAACCAGTGATGTTCTCAGTGGTTCGGGACTTTCCTCTTCCGCTGCATTTGAATCTCTCATCGGAGTTATCATTTCAGGACTCTATAATGAAAGTTCCGTAGAGCAGCCGGAAATCGCAAAGATCGGCCAGTTCTCCGAAAATGTATATATGGGCAAGCCTTGCGGCCTGATGGATCAGATGGCCAGCAGCGTAGGAAGCCTGTGCTATATAGACTTCAAGGATCCGTCCGAACCTGTTATCCAACGTATCGATTTCAGTCTCGAGTCTGTGGGCTACTCTCTCTGCATCACGGATACCAAGGGCAGCCATGCGGATCTTACTCCGGACTATGCAGCGGTTCCTGCGGAAATGAAGTCCGCTGCCGCAGTTTTCGGCAAGGACGTTCTGAGAGAAGTTGCGGATGAAGATATCATCTCGGGAATAAACAAGATCAGAGAAGCTGCCGGTGACAGGGCCGCCCTCAGAGCAATTCACTTCATGGGTGAAACAAAGCGTGCAGCTGCGGAAGCCGAAGCACTTAAGGCCGGTGACTGGAGCCGGTTCCTGAACATCTTCAAGAAGTCCGGCGACTCTTCCTTCAAATATCTGCAGAATGTTTATACTTCTCATGACACGGCACATCAGAATGTAACTCTCGGAATCGCCATGAGCGAGCTGGTACTGGATACATGCTCACCTGTTCCTGCAGAGAATAAGGGTGTTGTAAGAGTTCACGGCGGCGGATTTGCGGGAACCATACAGGCTTTTGTGAAGAATGAATTCGTGGAGGAATATAAGGATGCGATGGATGCGCTCTTTGGAGATGGTTCATGCAACGTGCTGAAGATCAGAAGTGAGGGTTGTGTGAAAGTAATTTAGCGACAAATTAAAAAGCGTCCCGTGTCTGTTCGTGACACGGCTCGCGCCTCAGGACGCAACGTTGCGGATTCTAAGACTGCAAAAGACGCAGTCTAAGAACCGACGTTGCTCTATGGTCACTCACAGACCCGGGACGCTTTTATATATGTGAGGTAAATTCTATGATTAATAAAATAATAGCCGAATTAATAACATACGGGTTAAATAACAACCTTATAGATGAGGATGATCGTATATATACTACCAATAAACTTATGGAATTCTTCCAAGTGGAAGACTATGAGTGTGAGGAGGTTGCGGATATTCGTCCGATTCATGAGATTCTGGAGGACTGCCTGAATTATCTTGAGGAAGCGGGTATTCTTGTGGATCCTACCACTACCGTGAAGGATCTTTATGATACAAAGATCATGGGACTTATCACTCCTCCGCCGTCGGCAGTCAGAGCCATGTTCCGTGAGAAGTACAGTGAAAGCGCTAAGGCCGCTACCGACTTCTACTATGAGTTCAGTAAGGCCACAAATTATATAAGAACAGACCGTATTGCGAAGGATGAGAAATGGGTAAGCGAAACTTCTTTCGGTGCATTAGATATAACCATCAATCTTTCAAAGCCGGAAAAGGATCCTCGAGATATTGCCGCTGCCGGAAAGGCTAAGAAATCCGGTTATCCCGCATGTCTTCTCTGCAAAGAGAACGAGGGCTATGCAGGTCATATCTCCCATCCCGCAAGACAGAATCACCGCATCATTCCTATCACTCTCTGCGGTGAGATGTACAATCTGCAGTACTCTCCTTACGTTTACTACAACGAGCACTGCATTATATTTAACGATGAACATATACCGATGAAGATAGACCGGAATACATTTGCGAAGCTGCTGGATTTCGTAAGACAGTTCCCGCACTACACCGCAGGGTCAAATGCGGATCTGCCTATCGTAGGCGGCTCGATCCTGAGCCACGATCATTTCCAGGGCGGATGTTATGAATTCCCTATGGTACGGGCTCCGTTCGAAAAGATGTTTACGATCCCGGGATTCGAAGATATAAATGCGGGCGTGATCAAGTGGCCTCTTACCACTCTCCGCCTTCAGTCGGAATCCGTTGAAAGACTTACGGATGCGGCAGATATGATACTCGGAAAATGGCGTGCGTACTCCGATCCGGAGGCC
This sequence comes from uncultured Lachnospiraceae bacterium, assembly GCA_902780985.1. The sequence goes on from CACZHN010000037.1 coordinate 11,138, forward strand.
TTCATCTTCAGCGAGACCGAAGGCGTGCCGCACAACACCATCACGCCGATTGCGAGAATGCGCGGCGACAAGTACGAACTGGATCTGGTGCTGAGAAACAACATCACCACCGATGAGCATCCGCTGGGCGTTTACCATCCTCACAGCGAGTATCATCATATCAAGAAAGAAAATATCGGACTCATCGAAGTTATGGGACTTGCGGTTCTTCCGGCCCGACTCAAAAATGAAATGTCCGAACTGAAATGCGCTATCCTGTCCGGACATCTTACGGAAGAAGCTATAAGCGCAGTTCCATCGCTGGAGCCGCATGCTGCATGGGCCGATGCATTTATCAGAAAGCACGGTGTCACAGCGGAAACAGCTGACGAAACAGTCGCACAGATCATCCGCGATGAGGTAGGTCTTGTATTCTCCCACGTTCTGGAGGACGCCGGCGTTTATAAATGCACCGAAGAAGGCCGTGCCGCACTGGACCGCTTCTTACATTTTGATTAATTCTTCAGCCATATCTTTCTTGGATTCTTTATAGACTATATAGCTGTTGATCACAGGTGTTTCAAAATCTATGAGACGGATCTCTCTGAGCTTCTTCTCTTTAATGTACGTATCTGCCATATCTTTGGGAAGGAATGTATAGTTATCCTTTCCCATAAGATATGGCACTATTTTCATGCAGTCATCGATCTCAAGTTCGAACTGGTGAAACCTCGGGAACAGTCCCCTGATATACTGGCCGACATCCTGAAGAGCGAAGTTACACATCAGATAATTCTCTTCTATCAGCTGCTGCTGGGTAATGCCCCGTCTGTATTTCTTATTATTTATATCCGTAACCAGAACCAGCGTATCCTGCTTGTAAAGCTCCGAATGATAGGACGACTTCTTAAGTGGGATATAGACATACACCATATCCAGCAGATCTTCCTGAAGCAGTTCCAGCAGGTGGTTGGACAGACCTATGGTTATCTTCAGGGAATTCTCCGGATACTTTTTTCTGTAGGACTTTATCTGCGGCTTCAGATGTCCTTCGTAAATGGAATCCGCGCTTCCGATCCTTATGTGCTTTGCGAATCTGTGCTCCGCAGTCATTTCCGCAAGAGTGCTCTCCGTAAGGTCCAGAACCTTCTCCGCATATATCTTGAAACGCTCCCCTTCCGTGGTAAGCTTCACGCTTCTGTTGGTCCGGCTGAAGAGGCTGAGCTTCAGTTCTTTTTCCAATTCCGTTATCCTGTTTGTTACCGTTGACTGAGCCACAAACAGCTTATTTGCGGTCTTTGTGAAACTCTTCGTCTCCGCAAGTGCTATAAAGGTTTTCAGAGTTTGTATATCCATAGTGCTCTCCTATTTATCGACAAATCGAATTATTATTATCATTTTTATTCACTTTACACATAATACATTATCTGTTTATACTTGTACACAAGTTTTTGATCATATACGGAAGGAGACAACATGAAGGATATCATTCTTAGCAACAAAACCTATAAACTGGAACAGGACCCATACATTTACCAGCTTCAGGATGTAGAGAATCCGGAGCTTTTCAGGGAAATGTTCCCATACACAGAAACACCGAAGATTGCATTTAACTACAGACGCGTTCCCGAAAATATGCCAGAGGATATCTTCATCACAGATACAACCTTCCGCGACGGACAGCAATCCAGAGCTCCTTATACCACGGAGCAGATGGTGCATATTTACGAGCTGCTTCACAAGCTGGGCGGCCCGAACGGCATGATCCGCCAGACCGAGTTCTTCGTATATTCCGAGAAGGACAGACGTGCTCTTGAGAAATGCATGGAGCTGGGCTACGAATTCCCTGAGATCACCACCTGGATCAGAGCATCAAAAAAAGACTTCGAACTGGTGAAGTCTATCGGTATAAAGGAAACGGGTATTCTGGTAAGCTGTTCCGACTATCATATATTTCACAAGATGGGTCTGACCCGTCAGCAGGCTCTTGACAAATACCTGGGCATTGTCTCCGACTGCATCGAAGCCGGACTTCGTCCGAGATGTCATTTCGAAGATATAACCCGTGCGGACTTCTACGGTTTTGTAGTGCCTTTCGCCAACAGCCTCATGAAGCTTTCAAAGGAAAGCGGCGTGCCCGTTAAGATCCGTGCCTGCGACACCATGGGTTACGGCGTTCCTTATCCGGGAGCCGCACTTCCGCGAAGTGTATCCGGAATCATTTACGGTCTGCAGCGATTTCTATAAGGGAGTTGTAAATGCAACCACCGCATGGATGTACGGTGCTTCCGGTGTTAACTGCTCTCTTCTCGGAATCGGTGAAAGAACCGGAAATGTACCTCTCGAGGCCATGGTCTTCGAGTATGCTTCCCTTCGCGGAACACTGAACGGAATGAATACACAGGTCATTACCGAGATTGCCGAATACATACAGAACGAAACAAATTATACTATTCCGCCGATGACTCCTTTTGTGGGCAGCAACTTCAACCTCACAAGAGCGGGAATCCATGCCGACGGAATGATGAAGGATCCGGAGATCTACAATATCTTCGATACAGCCGCAATACTGAACCGCCCGCCGAAGGTATCCATCACCAACACCTCAGGCGTTGCCGGTATCGGCTTCTGGGTAAACGAATACCGCAAGAGCCACGGCGAATCCGAACTTGCAAAGAACGATCCGATCATACATAAGATCTACGACTGGGTAACATCCGAATATGAAGGCGGACGCATCACCATGATCACCGAAGAAGAACTTGTTAAGAAGTATAATGAAGTAACAGGGTGAGACAAGGGGACGGAGGTTGATTAGTCATTTTGACTAATCAACCTCCGTCCCCTTGTCTCACCCTTGTCTAATTACTGCTGGTTCTTCGGTTTCTTGTCTGTCTGTGTTCTCATGAAGTTATCGTAACCTTCGGTTACATTAAAGCTTCCTTTCAATACACAATCGGCTGCTGTCTTAGCTGTATGAACTGACTTTGTCTTGCCCTTCATAACGAAGCAGATGATAAGTGAAATTAAAAATCCTATTCCGATTCCCACTGCCAGGTTTGATCCCTGAATATTTGTGAATCCCTTTGTAAACAATGCACCTATTCCTCCGCCGAGAACTGCGAAGAAGATAAGAAGATACATGATGAACTTACCCATACTGAACGGAAGGTCGCCCACAAGTTTTCCTGTCTGGCCGTTCATTGCGAAGGTAAACTTCTTTCCGTTCCATGTTGTATTCAGAAGCCATACAGGGAAGAGTGCATACTTTCCGCCACTCTGAAGCTTCTGATAATTGCTTGTCTGAACATTTACAGACTTGTAATCCTTAACCTGTCCCTTGAGAAGGTTTACGGATGTATTCTTTATTCTCTCGTCCGCTCTAGGCATACACTCTGCAAATGATACGTCGTACTTCTCTGCAAGGTATCCTGCAAGGTATGCCGGGCTGAATGCTGTAGCTTCGTCTGTGTTGAACGGCTCGATGGAATCCATGAGCTGATCGTTGAACTTTGAAGAAGCATCCGCCGGGATATTTCTGAAAGACATATTTCCGCCGCGCATTACCTGGAAATAACTTGTCTCCGTATAATTATATGAAGCATCCGACCACTTTCTCTCCTTTGTAGCCTCGAAAGTAGCCTGTGCATGTACATCTGCGTCATAAAGCCAGAAAGGAACATAAACACCCTTCAGTTCCTGAAGATGATTCTCCGAACTGAATACGCTCGGTACCATCTTTGCACTGGTCATATGCTTTTTAAGAGCTTCCTTTGCAGCATGCTTATTCAGCTTGAAAGGAATGATGGCGTCAGGTCTCTGTGCTCCGCTGAACTGTCCCGCAATAACTATCGGGCTGTCGCAGTAAGGACACTTTGTGGAAGCCATGCTCTGATCACCTACAACCTCACCGCCGCAGGTCTTACATGCGTAAGTAACAAGTCCGTCGGCCTGCACATTCCATGTATCCGTCTTTGCCTGATAATCACCGGCTGCGCCAAGTCCGCCTGCCGCTTCAAATTCACCCACGTCATAAGCGCTCTTACAGTTTGCGCACACAAGCTTCTGCTCGCGGCTGCTGAACTGAAGCATACCACCACACGCGGGGCATTTGTAATTCTGGAGTTCTGACATTTTAAATCCCCCTTTAAGATAATTATTTAGTCATAAATACTACAATAAAAAAAGATATACCTAGAGTTTACTTTAACCCCAGGTATATCTCAACATCCATTCAGATGAGATTATACTTCTTCCATGAAATATAATCTCGAAGCGTAATCGGAGAACTGTCTCACCTTGTCATTCAGTCCCGTACCGCCAAATGCGGGTGCCAGCCTCACACCGGCATTCATGAACATGTCTCCGTAGCCCGTGTACTTCTCCTCCTCGCCGTCCATCTTTACAAATCTGGCGATCAGCTCATGGGCCGCGCTTCCCTGCTTTATATGTACCGGCGACACCGTATTTACCAGATCGCCGAAATCCATAATATTCAGCTTTGCCCTGATATTATAGAAGTTATATTTCTTACTCTCCTCAATACCCTTGGCCTTGAAATACTGATACTGGAAGTTTGGAACCGCCCGCTTCTGCAGCAGCATTCCCACAGCCTTCGTCTTATCCTCGGAAACCACGTTCCACTCCATAACATTTCCCGCATTTCCGTATAAGACCGTATTCTCGTACTGTGACGATCCCCAGCTTCTTCCTCTGTAAAATGTACCCCTGAAGAATACATTTCTCCACTGCTTATACAGCTCGATCTGAAGCTTGATGTCTGCCAGCTCTTCCTTGCCCATATCCGACAGGTTGCATTCGTATCCCAGCACACCGAAAGCCGCCACGTTGAATCTCGTAGCCAGCGGTGTCACGCGGAGTGTCTGATGATTCGGCACACCGGATACATGAGCCGTAACCGTGCTCATCGGGTATCCGTAGCTGTATCCGTTCTGGATCTCCGCTCTGCAGATGGCATCCGTGTCGTCACTTGCCCAGATCTGCGGGAAGTAACTGAGGATTCCCAGATCAAATCTGTTGCCGCCGGATGCACAGCCCTCGAATAAAATGTGAGGGAACTTCTCGGTAAGTATCCTCATGACTCTGTAAAGGCCCACGATGTACTTATATCCCGTCTCGCCCTGATGTTCCGCCGGAATGCCCTGTGAAAAGACATCCGTGTAGTTGCGATTGTAATCCCATTTCACATAGCTTACCTTGCCTGATGAGAAAACCTGTGACAGCGTCTCGATCAGATAGTTCTGAACCTCGAACTTGGAAAGATCCAGGATTCGCTGGTTGCGTCCCTCGGAATGCGGCTTGCCCGGAATCTCCAGCGTCCAGTCCGGATGCTTCTCATAAAGCTCCGACTTCACGTTCACCATCTCCGGTTCAACCCAGAGACCGAACTTCATTCCCAGCGCTTCGATCTTCTCGGATATTCCCTTGATGCCGTTCGGAAGCTTCTTCGGATTCGGCTTCCAGTCGCCGAGAGAACAGGAATCATCGTTTCTCTCGCCAAACCATCCGTCATCCATAACAAAAAGTTCTATTCCCACTGCCTTGCCCGCCTTGGCAAGCTTAAGCAGTCTGCTTTCATTTATATTGAAGTACGCCGCCTCCCAGCTGTTCAGCAGGATCGGGCGCTCCTTATCCTTCCACTCACCTCTTACTATATGCTGCCTTACAAAGCGGTGCATGTTGTGGCTCATTCCGTTAAATCCTTCATCGGAAAATGTCATCACCGCCTCCGGCGCTTCGAAGTCTTCTCCCGGTGCCAGCATATATTCGAAACCTGCGGGATTTACGCCCCAAAGGATTCTTGTCTTTCCGAACTCGTTGACCTCCACCGACTCCTCGTGATTTCCGCTGTAGATAAGGTTGAAGCCGTAAGCCTCGCCTCTGTCCTCATCAGTATTTGTGCGGGACAGCATGAAAAAAGGATTTGCTGTATTCGATGACGCTCCGCCTGTACTTCCGTTGGTATGACGTCCCTGCACGAGACGTACATCCACACGGCGCATTTCCCTTGCCCATGCACCGTTAAATGAAGTCAGTCTCCAGTCCGCATCATTTATATCCAGCTGCGCCGATGCCAGCCTCTCGATCCTTACGGTATCATCGGAAGTATTCTTCAGGATCGCTCTTCTGGTTATCACGTCCTTATCCACAAAGACATAGTAGCCGATCTCGAGTTCAAGATTGTACTGCTTATCCTTCAGCGTAACGATGAGGCTCTCAACCTCGTCCTCTTTGCCGTAAGCATTCGGAAAAATCTCCGACTCCGCCTTGCCCTTTACGATCTTTGCCGAAGCAAATGTAAAGTCCGACGTACGGCTTCCGTCTGCATGGACCACCTCGATAAAAGGAGTTCTCAGATCACCCTTGCCGCTCCCCGAAACCTCAAGGCACATGTCCTGAAGACTTATCCCACAGTTCTCCTGAGTATACAGCGCGGTATTCCCCGGCGCAAACTCATGCTTCTCAAACAACGCCTCGGCCCCTTCGGACAGCCGTATCTTCTTCCCATAATACAAATGTTCAAGATAGCCGTTCTCTAATACACGAAAAGCATACGTTGTATTATCCGTATGCATTATATATACATTATTATTCTCTTTAATCATGTCGTAACCCTCAAATTGCAACAAATGTGAGTATCTGCAACCACATCCGTCCATCGGGACACCGCTCGCGCTCCAGTTGCCGGACGGGTTACAGCTACTCACCTATCACATTCTTTGAAATACTATTTCTGTGTTTTTAAATTATCTGTGATTTCCTGCATCTTCTCCTCAGAAAGTATAAACTTCTTCTTGAACAGCGCCAGCGCTATAAACAGTCCCACGATCGGCACGATACTCATAGTCATTCTGAGTCCCAGCTTTGCGCTCTGTGCCACATCCAGTGAGAAGTCATGCAGCTGCTCAACCTCGTCTCCCGACTCGCTGCTCAGGTTGTTCAAAGCCAGACATACGGATGCCACAAGAGCTGCGACACCGGAAGCCAGCTTAACCACGAAGGTCTGCATGGAGAAGATGACCGACTCGTCTCTTCTGCCGTTCTTCAGCTCGCCGTAATCAACAGTGTTGGCCAGAAATACAGTTGTAAGAACCTGAAGCACACCGTTGGCTGCAAAGATGAAGAAGCCCGGAATAAAGAGCATATATACATTTGACATATTGATAAATGCGATGGCAAAAAGCACCACATATCCGATAATTGCGCTTGATATACAGATATAGAAGATCTTCACGTTGTCGACGAATTTTCTGAGCAGCGGATAGAACAGCATCATTGAAAAGATCTGAACCGCACCGCCGAACATGTTGAAGAGTGTGTAGCTTCCCTTCCAGCCTTCGCCGCCGAAATCATATTTGAAGAAATAAATAACAAGATTCGATGTAATATAAACAGAGCAGTTGATGAGGACGATGGCGATAACTATCGTCATGGCCTGATCATTTGATATAAGAGCCTTAAACATCTGTCCCACAGACGGAGACTCCATATCCACCGTTGCCTGCTCCTTGATGCTGATACATGTGATCGTGATAAATACTATGAAGAGTACCGCAACCAGACATGCAAACCATTTAAAGCCGGCGATCTCAACCTGCTTTGCGCCTGCACCTGCGCCCGCTGTCATCTTACCGAGAGCATTTACCGCCATAACGGTAACGACGGTGATTATCGCAGAACCCGCACCCGCACAGGAACGAGCCAGTGTGGTAAGTCCTTCTCTTTCTCTTCCCGACTTGGTAAATGCGGGAATCATTGACCAGTACGGAATATCCATCATGGTATAAGTCACACCCCAGAGGATGTAAGTAACCGCAGCATAAGCCACAAGTCCCTTGCCGTCCATTGAAGGCGGTGCGGCAAACATAAGGAACAGAACGACTGCGTTGGTCAGCGTACCGATCATAAGCCACGGTCTGAACTTGCCCCACTTGGTCTTTGTCTTCGCAACGACGATTCCCATGATAGGATCGTTAAATGCATCAAATACTCTGGCCACCATGAGGATGATTCCCATGGCGATTGCATTTACTCCCAGAACATCCTGGAAATAATAAAGAACATAGCTGGCACTGAGCATGTATACCATATCTTTTCCTACAGCACCCAGCCCGTAAGCCGCCTTCTCTTTAAAACTCAAATTCATATGTAACCCCTCCTTGGCACTTGTCCCGTTCGGTATTTATTCGCAGGTAAATTCGACTGTTTCCTTAATACCGTCAGTCGTTTCTATAGTAAGCTTTGCCTGTCCCTTTCCGCCGGTTGTCTTTACGTAGGTACCACCCATACCGCCTGACATACCGATTACCGAAGGTCCGATAAGTTCGATCGGTCCCTCAACCGAAAGTGTGACCGGATCGTTGTAGAAAGGAAGCACCCTGCCGTTCTCGTCCAGCATTTTGATCCTGAGTCCGGCTACGTCGTAGCTGCGGCCTTCCTTAAGTACAGTGTGATCCGCCGTAACGGAAATGCATTTCTCCGCAATAGTAGTCACCTTAAGTGTTTTTACCGGTTCCCCGTTTTTATAACCTTCGAATACATATTCCTTAGAGCTTCCGCCCCAGTCGCCTATGTATTTATTGTAAAGCTCAACCGCGTCTTCCATCTTCATGCCGTATCTCAGCATGAGCTTGCCGGCCTTGAGCCACATTCCCTTTGATAAGTTGTAGAGTCCGACTGCTGCCGTTGCATTTAACAGTGCCTTAACGTCCTCGGCCTGCTTTCTGCTCATGTTCTCTTTTTCCGTCAGCACCGAGCCTACATAGTCATCTATAAGTATCGGTCCGTGCGCGAGATTCCTGTAAGGCGAATCCGAAGGATGATACTCCTTCAACAGTGAACCGTTCTTGTACATCTTTACGCTGTCCAGGTTGGTGAGGATATATACCTTTCCTCTGTTGCTGCCCGGATGCTCGCCGATATCCATGGAAGAAGTTATCTCCAGTACCGGCTCCTTGCTGCCCAGACTTGAATATACATAAGCCGCAGGCTTTGCATTTCGGAACATATCCATAACGCCGTGATAGCAGATACGGTCGCCGCTTCCGAAATCCTTGTGGGTATTGTAATCGAACATGCACCATCCGAAGCTGCCGCAAATGTCAGGCTGATGAGCTACTTCGTCCAATACATTTGCATGGCGGAGCAGGTGCTCCAGCTTATGCTCTTCCCAGTCGAACGGCTTTGTAGGATACATATGTCCGTTGTACTCGCTTATGAGATAAGGCTTTCTCATCTCCGGAGTAACATCCGACTTCTTATCCACGCCCTTGTTGGTTCCCACATGAGAAAAGTCGTTGTAGGTATAAACGTCCTCCAGGAAACTTCCCTTCTTGTAGCATCTTACGCCGCCGGTCTGTCTGCTCGGATCCAGCTTGCGGGCCAGTTCGTTGGTTCTTGTATAGAATTCGTCGTCATCCACCGACTCGTTGATCCTTACGCCCCAGAGTATGATGGACGGATGATTTCTGTACTGCTCTATCATCTCCCGGACATTTTCCACAGCCTGATCCTTCCATGCCGCATCGCCTATATGCTGCCAGCCCGGGATCTCCGTGAATACCATAAGTCCTATCTCATCGCATCTGTCTAAAAAGTACTGTGACTGCGGATAATGCGACGTTCTCACCGCATTCAGTCCCAGCTCGTTTTTCAGAATATCCGCATCCTGCTTCTGCATGGATTCCGGCATCGCGTATCCCACATAAGGATAGCTCTGGTGACGGTTAAGTCCTCTGATCTTAACCTTGCGTCCGTTCAGATAGAAGCCTTCCATTCTGAAGACTGCCTGTCTGAATCCTATCGTATCAATTCTCGTGTCCAGTACATTTCCGTCCAGGATAAGATCCGTCTTCAGTTCGTAAAGTGCAGGGTTATCGATGTCCCACAGTTCAACGCATCCCGTGTAAAATGAAACCTCTTCCTGATAAGGCTTGGTTGCCATCTCAGCAAACTCTTCCTCTTCCGCAGACTTCTTTCTGATGGCCTGACGGATCTCGTACTTTGCGCCTTCCACTGCGCCTGCGATGCGGATCTTTGAGACTGCATTTGACTTTCTGCAGTATCTCACCGAATGTCCGAACTCGACTTCTTCCTTATATTTCTCCGCAAGTCTTGTGTAGATAAATATATTTGAAATGTATGTCTTCTCTTTTACATCAACATAAACGTCTCTGTAGATTCCGCCGTAGGTCATGTAGTCGATCACGTAACCGAATGGCGGTGTATTAAGTGTCTCGCGGCTGTCGCAGCGTACTGTGATCTCGTTATCCGCGCCGTACTTAACCCTGTCGCTTATATCTATGGTAAATGCAGTGTATCCGGTGTGATGGCTGCCTGCCTCTTCCCCGTTTATATAAACCACCGCATCATGTGCCACGCCGTCAAATGTAAGAAGCACCGCTTTGCCTTCCCACTCAGCCGGAACAGAGAGTACTCTCTTATATCCGCTGATCATCTGATATTCCGATTCATCAAAATAGTGAATCGGCGTTTCCTTTACAGTATGCGGTATCCTTACCGCTTTCAGACTGCTGTCTATGCCTTTCTCCAGAAGTTTTTCATCAAAGTTTTCAGTGAAAAACCAATCATTATCCAGATACTGTCTCATCCCGTAACCTCCCATATTACGAATGGATTACCCCATTATTTATTCGATATACCGTCCACCAGGATATCTACCACCTCGGCAAGTGCATCCTGATATGAGATCTTGTTTGTTACAAGTACGTCTCTCTTAAAGAACTGCTCCAGTGAAGCTTCAAGCATCATCTTAAGGATCGGGATCTTTACAGGTCTGATAACGCCTTCTGCCATTCCCTGCTCGATAAGAGATATGGTCAGCTCCCATCCGTTCTCCAGTCTTTCCTCGATCTTTTCGTAGATAGTAGGATACTTATCCTTCAGCATGTAAAGCTGTCTGAAGTCGATATCCATATAGCTGTTAGGCATAACGCCCAGGATCTTTCTTACCTTTTCAAGAGTGCTGAGGGAGTCATCGTTTGCAACCTCATTCTCAGCTTCCTTGATTCCGTCAAAAAGATAATCCACAACCTCCAGGAACATCTCTTCCTTATCGTTGAATACCTTGTAGATTGTCTTTTTACTGATGCTGATATTCTTTGCGATATCATCCATTGTGAACTTAAGACCCTTGCTGTTGAAAACCTCTAATGTGCTCACAAGAATCTTCTCTCTGAGTTCCGGATTATCACCCTTGTAATAAAAATCTAAATCTCTCATAGGAAACCGTCCTTCTTTCTAAAGTTTCCTTAATTGTACCATTAAATATAGCGGATTACAAGGAACTGTTTTCGCAAATTGAGTTTCCGAGTATAAAAATTCAGTCTGTTTTTTTGTGCAGTTTTATAGCGGATGGCACTCGGAGACGGGGGGCGGTTAGTCATTTTGAAACAACGGGGACGGAGGTCATGTATTCATTTTGAATACGTGACCTCCGTCCCCGTGTTTCATTTTGACTAATCGCCCCCGCCCCAATATCATTAAGTTAAGCACTTTGAAGTAATACCCCTATTCCCGTAACTTCATAAGATCAGATTTAGGAATGGATTTTCTTTTGAGAATTCATTCCTTTTTTAAAAAAAACTATTGACAAAAGGGCAAAAAAATGCGGCCGCTCTCGCGTTTGACCGATAATCAGTCTGCGCGAGAGCGGCCCTTGTAATTAGTAGCATTCCCCAACGCGTTAATTACAAGGAGGTCCCTATGAATTATAAGAAAATCAAAACCTCGATGGATAGTATACTTCGTTTTATGGAAGATAGCAAATCCCAGTTTGTAGAAGATCCTATATCTGATTTCACTCGGGCCAGAAAACTTTCTTTCTCTGAAACTATCAAGTGTTTATTATCCATGGACAATCATTCTCTTAACACTGAACTTCGTAATTATTTTTCTTTAAACACGGATTTTTCTGTCACTAAATCTGCTTTTGTACAGAGAAGAGAAAAATTAAATGATCACGTTTTTCGATACATCTTTGATTCTATCATAAAGACTTTTCCTTTTAAAAAGCTTTATTGTGGTTATCATCTTCTTGCAGTTGATGGCTCGGATATAAACATTCCGTCATTACCGGGAAGTGATGAAACATACGTCAAATCCTGCGTAGAAAATGTAGGTTTTCATCAAATGCATCTTAATGCTCTCTATGATCTTATGGAAGGTCGTTACTATGATTATGAAATCCAACCTCGAGCCTGTTTAAATGAACATTCCGCATTCTGTGAAATGATTGATAGAAACATGCTTGGGGCAAAAACTCTTTATATAGCAGACTGTGGTTATCAATCTTTAAACAGTATCGAACACATACTTCGAGCAGGACAGTCTTTTGTAATAAGAGCTAAAGATGCTTATTCCTATGGTTCTCCGTTTAAACATATGTGTCTTCCTAATACAGATGAATTCGACTTGGATATCGAATTTAAAATCACAAGAAGCAGGAAACAACAATACCAGAATGATCCAATCTATAAAACATTGAAAACCCATCAAACATTCGATGCCATACCAATAAGTGATAGAGAAACCATTGTTCCAGTGGAATTCAGATTGGTCAAACTGAGGATATCCGAAGATACAGTTGAATATCTATTAACCAATCTTCCGCGGAAAAAGTTCAAAATACAGGAGCTTAAAGAAGTTTACAACGCCAGGTGGGGGATAGAAACATCATTTAGGCTTTTAAAGTATAACTTTGCATTAAACAGTTTTCACAGCATTAAGCGTAAATTCATCTGTCAGGAAATCGAATCACATTTGATTATGTACAATCTGACTATGCTGCTTGTTGCATCAACACCAGTCCCGCAGAAGGCAACAAAGCATAAATATAAGATATCTATAGCGGATGCTGTTGTTACCGCAAAACTATTTTTTCGGGGATGTATAAAAGCTATGGACGTATCAAAGGAACTATTAAAATATCTGACTCCAATCCGTAAAGGACTATCAGCTCCAAGGAAAGTAAGAAAAAGATCTGTTGTTCCGCTGAACAACAGATCCTGATAATAAATGTATTTTAGATTGCAGTGGCAGTCATTGACTGCCTTTTTGTCGTGGAACAAATAAAACATCTTCAATGAATTAATCTGTTTCGTGAGTTAATTCCACGAATGTCAGTAATCTGGAACTTGAGAAAACCATTAAGTTGAGAATGAGAATCACCTTAACTTAATGATATTGCCTCCGTCCCCACGTTTCATCCCCCCTATTCGTGACAAATCCCCCCGACTCGTATCATTTTCATTGATTGAAGAAAATCTCAAGGTTATAGTAATTGTGCACAAAGGCCTTTATGACATATGTACAAGAGGGGGAATTTCATATGGAAAGTGGGGACTATAAAGAGAGCTTCGCCCGGATTGAGACAAAGTATCATGTGCCGTGTGATACATATGGGCTGTTGCTTGAGGAGCTGAAGGACTATATAAAACCGGATGTATACGGGGATACGAGGATATACAACATTTATTACGATACACCGGATTATCGGCTTATCAGAAGATCTATCGAGAAGCCGGTCTATAAAGAAAAGTTGAGGCTGAGGACCTATAAGGTTCCGGATGCGGATACCAGTGCCTTTGTGGAGATCAAGAAGAAATACGAAGGCATTGTTTATAAGAGGAGAATAAGCCTGCCGTACAGCGAGGCCAAGCGTCATCTTGATTACGGGATACCGTTTCAGAGCGCGGATCATGTTCGGGGAAATGTAACCGAAAGCTTTACGGATACTCAGATAGAACATGAGATTGACAGTATGGTGGGATACTATAAGAGGCTCAGGCCGGGGATGATCATTTCCTACGACCGCCTCGCATTTCAGGGGATTGAAGATCCCGGATTCAGAGTAACCTTCGACAAAAACATCAGATGGAGAGACAGCGACATGGATCTCAGATCCGGAGGTTACGGAACACTGATCCTTCCCGAAGAGGAAAGGCTTATGGAGATTAAGATTGCGGGCGCTATGCCGATCGAGATAGCGAGAATTCTCAGCAAGCTTAATATCTATAAAACCTCCTTTTCCAAGTACGGACGGGGATATGCCCGTAAGCTGGAACTGGAGAGAAGGGGGATCAGGAAATATGCATAACCTTATATTTGAAACTATATTTCACAGAGGAGCCCTGACGGCAGAGGCTTTTCTCATCGCGACTCTGTGTTCACTCATTTCCGGGATTGTGATCGCCGGAACCTATATGATTCGGAGGATTTACAGTCAGAGTTTTGTGCTATCTCTCGTAATACTGCCGTGCATAGTGCAGATAGTGATCATGATGGTAAACGGAAATGTAGGAACCGGAGTTGCGGTGGCCGGGGCCTTCAGTCTGATCAGATTCAGATCGGCGCAGGGCCGAGGTGAAGAGATAACCGGTATATTTCTCGCAATGGCAGTGGGACTTGCCACGGGAATGGGTTATATCTTTGCGGCCATCTTATTTGCGGTAATGATATCCGTTATAGAGCTTATACTCCGAGCTGTGCATTTCGGCGGGGGAGAAGCCCATTCCAGAAGGCTTCGGATCACAATTCCGGAAGATCTGGATTTTGACGGCAGGTTCGACGACATTTTCAAGGATTATCTCAAGAAATACGAACTGCTTCAGGTTAAGACATGTAACATGGGAACCATGTACAGACTTGATTATGACGTAGTGGTAAAGCCGTCGGGCAACGTTAAGGAATTTCTGGATAAGCTCCGCGAGAGAAACGGAAATCTGGAAATAATGCTTAACCGATGCGAAAGGCGGCAGGACGAACTGTAATTCCGGGGTTCCGGGGAAGGAGACGCCGATGAAAACCAGAACAGTAAAATCGATTCTGATAACAGTCATGCTTTTGAGTCTCCTCGTTCAAATGGGATGTACCATGGTTTCAAACGGGGTAGCATACGGAGACAGCCTGTTTACCAACAGGGACTTTGATTATGAATACAGTACGGAAGAAGCAGTCATTATAAGTTTCAGAGAAGACTCTCCGATCATCACGACTCCGGAAGGGTTTGAAAATAATGTGACGACGGAGACTATACCCGGCGGCAAGAGTGTGGTAATCAAGCGTGAAGGTATATATATAATTGAGGGCAGAACATCCTGCGGCTCTGTTATAGTTGACGCGGATAAGGATTCCAAAGTTCAGCTTGTCCTCAGGGGTGTGGACATTACTTGTGGGGAATCTTCCTGTATATCAATAAAAAATGCTGATAAGGTCTTTATAACCCTTCCGGAGGAAACAGAAAATATCCTCAGAGATTCGTCAAATGAGGTTAAGATAGATGAAACCGGATCCTCGCAGAAAGCCGAGGAGAGAAAGCTTGAAAGCGTGATATTTGCCGAGGATGATATCGTGTTCCAGGGCAAGGGAAGCCTGGATATCATGGCAGCCGTGCGAGACGGAATATACTGCGAAAACGATATCAAGATAACCGGCGGAAATTACAATATCAAAGCGACACATACTGCGGTGACGGCCGCGGATTCCATCAGGATAGGCGGAGGCAGCATCAACATAGAATGCGGTGCGGACGCGCTTCACGTAGAGGAAGGTCTGTTTTATACAAGAGAAGCGGACATCAATATCAAATGCGTGGATGACGCGATACACAGCCTTACCGAACTTGTAATAGCCGATGGAAACATAACCATCAAAAAATGCCGTGAAGGACTGGAAAGCAATGCAGTGGAAATTTACGGCGGAACACTTAAGATAGATGCCGTTGATGATACGATCAACGCCTACGGAAAAGGCGAAGTGAGTCCGTTCATCAAGATATACGGCGGCAAGCTTTATCTGAAATCCGAGGGCGACTGCCTTGACTCAAACGGTTATGCTACCGTAGAAGGAGGAGAGGTATACATGTTCAGTTCCGCAGCAGACGATGACGGTGCTGTGGATACCATCGACGGATTTACCGTTCTCGGCGGCGACGTGGTTGCCGTTGAAATTTCGGGAATAACCGATGCGGATATAGGTAAAGCCGGAATAAGGAAGATTACCTTTCCCATGGAGGAGACCTGTGATGCCGGAGCACTTTTCATGGTAAAAGACAGCAATGACGAGACTATATTTTCAATAACCCCTGAAAAAGAATACAGGAATGTATTTATTTGCTCTGCGAAATTAACCGAAGATGAATATACGGCATCGTCAGGCAGACATCTTTGTACAGCTAACAGCATGGGAAGGTAATTATATTAAAGTGGCACTACGCGACCTCCGTCCCCTAGTGCCATTTATAACCCGATTTGATCACGGTTTCGATATGTCCTCCGGCACTGCCGAGAGCTTTTCTGAGTTTTTTGATATGTGTATCTACGGTTCTGTCGTAACCCTCGAAGTCCATGCCCCAGACCGAATTCAGAATCTGATCCCGGGTCAGGATGATGCCCTTATGGTCCAGGAAGTACAGGAGAAGATCGTACTCCTTCGGAGCCAGAACGGCTTCACGGCCGTTTACGGTTACGTATCTTCGGGCTGGTTCGATGGTGATCTCATCTGCGGTTATCTTTCCGTCTTTCACCACCAGACCGTGGTATCTGTTTATGAGAGCATTT
>CACZHN010000038.1 GCA_902780985.1 uncultured Lachnospiraceae bacterium
AGTTTGGCTGCCCTTGGTAAGTGATGTTGATGTCTGGGTCTTACGCGACAGGTGCCTGCGAACCGTGTCAGGTTGGGAACAAAGCAGCACTAAGTAGGATTTCTCTGTGCGCCGTGAGGGCGCCTGGGCTGAGTTAACTGCCAAGGTAACGCTTATTGAGGCATTTCGAAGATCCGCCGCGTGGTTTTATATTATAATAGGGACTGCGGGATTTTAATTGATTGCAATAATTTCGCATTAGTGTTATTATGTAAATTAGTTGTTACAGATGGGGATATTGTACCCGTAAATGTAATGAGAAGGGGATACTTATTCATGGATTACTCAGAAGTAATTGAGTTTGTCAAAAAAACAGCTTCTGAAAACGGAAGACCGAATTTATATCCGTTCAGAAACAGTTATGAGCATACCATGCGCGTATATAGGTGGGCTATACGACTTCAGACGAAACTAGGTGGGGACCTGGATGTCATCGTACTGGCTGCACTTCTTCATGATGTGGGTTGGGAAGATGAAAGACCCCACAACGAAGTAAGTGCTGAAATAGCAGTGGAATATCTGGACAGTATCGGGGTTGACCCGGCGCTTATAACCAAGGTTGGAGAGATCATCCTTCAGCATTCCGATAAGGATACTGAAAGAGAACTTTCAATAGAAGCTAAGATAGTTATGGATGCGGACCTTCTGGATGAAGTAGGGGCTATCGGAATCATGTGGGACTGTATGGCAACCGCTCTGGAAGATGAAGCAAGCTACAAGCGTGCATATTACAGGATCAAGGACTTCTACAGAAAGAATAAGCCTAAGATCAGGAGATGCAAGACGGAGGCTGCGAGAGCAGAGTATGTTAAGCGTATGCAGCTTATAGAGAATTATATCTATCAGCTTGAAAAAGAACTTTTTTAAATTTTTATATATTTAAGGAGTGAGTAAAAATGTTTAACAAGGTTATGAGAGTTTTAATCGGAATTATTATAGCATGTGCTATACTTTTCGGTGTCTACACGTTCCTTCCGGGCGAGTACAAGAATCCTATCACCCAGACAATCCAGGAGTTTACCAAGAGCTGGTCCAAGGATGTTGTTAACGAGATTAAGGGCGCTAAGGTTCCTAACAACGATATCACATTCGGAGAGATGCTTGAGAAATTTTCAGGCCCGGCCTGGACAATAGCTGATGATGTTACAGATGATCTCGGAAACGGATCTATGACAGTTTACGGTGATACATACAGATGTACTGTTTCAATGCCTAACCAGATGGCTGATAACAACATTACACATACAAATGTACATGTAAGACTTACATTTGATGTACAGAGATCTAACGGAAAGCTTACAAGAATCAATCTTAAGACTATTACAGTCGGTGAGACAGAGTACGGACAGGACAGCCCATATTGGCAGCTGGCACTTGATTCAATGTGCAAGCAGTAAATAAAATAATTAAGCGGTCGATATCGAAAGATACCGACCGCTTTTTGCATGCTTATTATTCTTTTACAAGAGAATCTATGATTCCGGTGATAAGGGTGATGGAATCCGCTTCCTTATCCCTGGACATAGCTTCGATGTACTTATCTTTATCTCTCATCACTTCATGGATGGCATCTACCAGAACGTTGTCCGTGATATCTTCCTCCATGAGGACTTTGCTGAAACCGCTCTTCTCGAAAGAACGGGCATTGAGGATCTGGTCTCCTCGGCTGGCCTTAAGCGGCAGCGGGATGAGAATGTGAGGCTTCCTCAGTGCGTGAAGCTCACAGATCGCATTTGCACCTGCTCTTGATATTACGATATCGGCAAGAGCAAAAACATCCGTAAGTTCTTTCTTTATATACTCGTACTGTACATAGCCCGGCTTGTTGTTATAAGCGGGATCCGTCTTGCCTTTTCCGCAGATATGGATAACGTTATACTCCTTCAGGAGTTCATCCAGACATGCACGGACTGCGTTGTTTACGCCGACGCTACCGGTGCTTCCGCCGATGATCAGCACGGTAGGCTTATTATCATGAAATCCGCAGAACTGCTTGGCTGCTTCCGCATTTCCCTTATAAAGCTCGGCACGGATAGGAGTTCCGGTTACGGTTGCCACTCCCTCAGGGAAAGTATCCTTGGTCTCAGGGAAGTTACAGCAGACCTTCGAAGCCTTAGGCAGAGCCAGCTTGTTGGCCAGACCCGGAGTCATGTCCGACTCGTGGATCACGATAGGAACCTTTCTCTTGCTTGCGGCAAAGACCACAGGCACGGATACGAAACCACCCTTTGAGAATACCACATCGGGAGCCAGCTTTTTGATGAACTTCTTGGCTTCCCTATAGCCCTTAAGCACGCGGAAAGGATCGGTGAAGTTCTTCCAGGAGAAGTATCTTCTGAGCTTTCCCGAAGAAATTCCGTAGTAAGGAATACCCATATCCTCTATGAGCTTTCTTTCGATACCGTCATAGGTTCCGATGTAGCTTATCTCATAACCCATTTCCTGAAGACGCGGGATGATAGCCATATTCGGAGTTACATGTCCGGCAGTTCCTCCGCCGGTAAGTACGATTTTCTTCATTAACCCATCTCTTTTCAAAATTGTTTTTTTACTAAAAGGGATTATACATAAAATCCCATGAATAATAAAGCAGATTTTTTAGGGCGGAAGGGGGGCTTTTTCTTGACTGAAAACGTATATGGATTTAAAATAAGCATATCTTTGACAATCGATTAGGAGGTTACGAAATGACATATCGTGAGTTATATCAGAGCTGGCTTGATGATCCTTATTTCGACGAGGAGACCAAGGCAGAACTGAGGAGTATTGAGGGTGATGAAGCAGAGATAGAAGATCGTTTCTATCGCAGTCTTGAATTCGGAACAGGCGGTCTCAGAGGAGTAAGAGGCGCCGGTACAAACAGAATGAACATTTACACAGTCCGTCAGGCTACACAGGGACTTGCTAATTACATCGTTGCACATGGCGGTCAGGATAAGGGTGTTGCAATTTCTCACGACAGCCGTATCTTATCACCGGAATTTGCAAGAGAGGCAGCAAGATGCCTTAACGCTAACGGCATTAAGACATATCTTTTCGAGTCACTCAGACCTACACCTGAACTTTCTTTCGCAGTAAGAGAGTTCGGATGTATCGCAGGTATCATGGTTACAGCAAGCCATAATCCTCGTGAGTACAACGGATACAAGGTATATTGGGAAGACGGAGCACAGGTTACACCTCCTCATGATACGGGAATCATGGATGAGGTTGCAAAGATCACAGACTTCTCTATGGTTAAGACCATGGATGAGGATGATGCCAGATCTCTCGGTCTTTTCAATGTTATCGGATCCGATTTCGATGATAAGTTCATAGCACAGGTAAAGGCTCAGAGTATCCACCCTGAGATCATTCCTGAGATGGCAAAGGATATGAAGATCGTTTATACACCTCTTCACGGAACAGGAAATGTACCTGTACGCCGCGTACTTCGCGACCTCGGATTCACACAGGTATTCGTAGAGCCTCAGCAGAAGATTCCTGACGGAAGCTTCCCTACTGTTTCTTATCCTAACCCTGAAGATCCTAAGGCATGGGAGCTTGCTCTTAAGCTTGCAAAGGAAGTTGATGCGGACATCGTTCTCGCAACAGATCCTGATGCGGACAGACTGGGTGTATACGCAAAGGATACAAAGACAGGTGAGTATGTAAGCTTTACAGGAAATATGTCCGGTATGCTTATTGCCGAATACATTTTCAGAGAGAGACTTGCTACAGGTACTATGCCTGAGAATCCTGCACTGGTTACTACAATCGTTACAACAGATCTTGCAAAGGCTATCGCTGCCGAGTACAATGCCCGCTGCATCGAAGTTCTTACAGGATTCAAGTATATCGGAGAGCAGATCAAGATCTTCGAAGAGACAGGATGCAACAACTATGTATTCGGTCTTGAGGAGTCCTACGGATGTCTTACAGGTACATATGCAAGAGATAAGGATTCCATCGTTGCTGTTATGATGCTCTGCGAAGTTGCCGCATTCTGCAAGAAGCAGGGTAAGACTCTCTGGGATGCTATGCTTGATCTTTACGAGAAGTACGGATACTACAAGGAAGGTCTTGCTACACTTGAGCTTAAGGGTATCGACGGAGCTGCAGAGATCCAGAACAAGATGCAGGCATTCCGTGAGAATCCTCCTAAGGAGCTTGGCGGATTTAAGGTTCTTGCCGCAAGAGATTACAAGGCAGACGAAAGAGTTGACTTTGTAACAGGCGAGAAGACATCTACAGGTCTTCCTTCATCAAACGTTCTCTACTATGAGCTTGAGAACAATGCATGGTGCTGCGTTCGTCCATCAGGAACAGAACCTAAGATCAAGTTCTACTTCGGTGTTAAGGGTGAGAGCATGGAAGATTCAGAAGCTAAGGTTGCTAAGCTTAAGGAAGATATGCTTAGCAGATAATAAATATGAGATTTATATCAAAGAGGCGTCGTTTCGGCGCCTCTTTTTCTTTTGATTTCCCCGTAAAAATATCGAATTTTCAACATCGGTCATTTTTAATCTAATCCACCTTGACAAGGTCATTTCAAAGTATTAGTATTAAACACGTTTAACTAAACGCGTTTAATGACTTTGGAGTGGAAAATTATGGACAAGAAAACGAGTGAATCAACTAAAAGAGCTCTCAAGACCGCTGCCTGCAAGCTCCTCCTTACATGTGATGAGTGGACGGATGTTACGGCCAGAGCTATAACGAAAGAAGCCGGTGTTAATCTGGCGATGATCAATTACTGTTTCGGATCGAAGGAAGCTTTGTTCTTTGAAGTGTTCAAGGAACTTCAGGACAATGTATTAAAATGCAAGCCGGAGATCGTGGAGATCATAAAGAGCAATAGGACTCCGAAAGATAAGCTGATCGAAGGAACTTATCAGCTGGTAAAGCTTATGCTGGATTATTTCAGTATGTCCCAGGCGGTTGTAAAGTTCTGTGTACTGAATAAAAAGTTTGATCTGAACGATCCGACTATTACGCTTCTGAAAGAGCATTTCGGTGATAAGAAAACCGACGGAGAATGCCTGCTCATAGCTTATGAGATTGAAAGCTCCGTAGAACTCCTTGCACTGAGACATAAGGAGATCAAGGAAGCCTGCGGTATAGATCTTACTGATGAAGAGGTTCTGAGGGCAATGATTGCCAGAACCATTAACAAGTGTCTGGCGGAGGTGTAAGGGATGATTTCGAAGTTCAGTGTAAAGAAACCTTATACCGTATTCGTTGCGGTCATTGCAGTTATCGTAATAGGAATCGTGGCAGTTACGAAGATGACCATGGATCTTCTTCCTAACATGACACTTCCGTATGTAGTCGTTATCACAGTAGATCCGGGTGCCAGCCCGACAGAGGTGGAGCAGAAGGTTACCGCTCCTATCGAGTCGACGCTCGCCACCACATCGAACCTTAAGAATATACAGTCTGTATCAAGAAACAGTTACTCTATGGTAATTCTTGAATACGAGCAGACTTCAAACATGGATTCCACCATGATCGAGATCCAGCAGGGAATGGATCAGGTTGCGGGAACGCTGGGTGACAATGTAGCGTCGCCTATCGTAATGCAGCTCAATCCGGATATGATCCCTGTCATGGTTGCGGCTGTTTCGGTGGAAGGCGCGGACAGCGTAGAGACAGCGGATTATGTAACAAGCGATGTCGTACCTCAGCTTGAAGGTGTTGAAGGCGTTGCTTCCGTAACCGCTTCGGGAAAGGTAAAGCAGACCATTCAGGTTACCCTGAATCAGGATAAGATAGATAAACTCAACAAGAAGATCAAGAAGGCCATAGACGATCAGTTTACTGATGCGGAAGTAGAGCTGAACAAGAATAAGGCCGACCTGGAAAGCGGCAAGGCTCAGCTGGAATCCGGTAAGGAGCAGATGGCAGGACAGCTGGCTTCAGGCAAGGCAGAGCTTGATACACAGAAGACTCAGCTTTATGCCACATCAGCGGATCTTGATCAGAACCTGATGGTTCTTGAAGCCGGTAAGGGCGTTCTGGAGCAGATCATAACAAAGGTAAATTCTCTTACGGGAGAGATCGCAAATATAAAGGCACAGATCGAATCCCTTAAGTCTCTCATCAGCCTCTTTGATGACGGACTTATGAATGCGGAGCAGTTCGTTGAATCTGTGGGAATGGATATAGATGCGGCAAGAGCCAGACTGGCCGAACTCCGTACACAGCTTATTGATAAGTACGAGGAATTAAGGAATGCGGTTGTACCGGTTGCGGAGCAGTACGGTATAAATCTTGACGGACTGTCGGATGAGGTCCTTCAGCAGGCAAGAGCCGCTGCACAGCAGACAGGCGTAAGCAACTATGTTCAGCAGGCAGGAGAGACTCTTCAGGATGTTGAGGAAGCCGGTGAGAATATCGGCGAAGGCATCGAAGATGTTCTTGAAGCCGGTGAAAATATGGCTGAATCAGCCATCAGCAAGTTCGATGAACTTGAAGCCATGCTGGATGTATCTCCGATCGTAAAGGCTCTTACGGAAGCTCTCACAAAGTTAAATGTGGGAATCGAGACCATGAAGAGCGCACAGGAGCAGATTAAGCAGGGTAAGATCCAGATAAGCCAGGCAGAGGTAATGCTGAATAAGAACGAAGTTCTCGGAGAACTTCAGATCGCGGAAGCTCAGTCACAGATCATGATGGGTGAAGCCGGAATCTCACAGGCAGAGACCGCTATCGATCAGGCTAAGGAAGAAGCACAGAATGCAGCAGACCTGAACAATATACTTTCCATAGATACGGTAAACGGTCTTCTCATAGCGCAGAACTTCGATATGCCTGCGGGATATGCCGGAGACTATCTGATAAGAGTCGGAGAAGATATTCCGGATCTTGAAGAACTTCAGAATCTGGTACTTATGGATCTGGGCATGGAAGGCGTAGATGTAATACGTCTTTCCGATATAGCCGATGTTCAGATGGTAGATGATTCCGATTCCGTATACGCAAAGGTTAACGGATCGACTGCACTCCTTCTTACATTTGAAAAGCAGACAGGTTACTCAACGGGTGACGTAACAGACAACATCATCGAGAGATTCGGTGTGCTGGAGCGTAACCTTGACAGAGAGACAAAGTTCTCCATCCTGATGGATCAGGGTGTGTATATCGATATCATAGTTAAGTCCATCGCGCAGAACATGCTTCTGGGAGCGGGACTTGCCATCATCATCCTTATCATATTCCTGAGAGATATAAAGCCAACCATCATCATTGCCTGCGCTATACCTATCTCGGTAATCTTCGCGGTAGTGCTGATGTACTTCACGGGTATCACGTTAAATATCATTTCCATGTCCGGTCTCACGCTGGGTATAGGAATGTTGGTGGATAACTCCATCGTTGTTATTGAAAATATATTCCGAATGCGTAAGGAAGAAGGCATGTCGGTTAAGAAGGCATCGGTTTACGGTGCCAGCCAGGTTGCCGGAGCTATCACGGCTTCGACACTTACCACAATCTGCGTATTCCTTCCTATCGTATTTACGGACGGTCTCACACGTCAGCTGTTTGTGGACATGGGACTTACCATAGCATATACACTTACGGCCAGCCTTATAGTTGCCCTTACTCTGGTTCCTGCTATGGCTCAGGGGCTTCTCAGAAAGTCAAAGAGCAGCGAGAAGGAGAGAGGACGATTCTATCATTCCTTCGGTAACTTCGTGGGACTTGCACTTAAGTTTAAGCCGATAGTGTTCCTTATAGTTATAGGAGCTCTGGTGATCAGCGTATTCCTCTCATATTCGAGAGGTACCGCATTCTTCCCGGGAATGAGCAGTACACAGGTAACGGTTAATCTGTCGGTTCCTGAAGATGAAGAAAGAACCTTTGAGGAAATGACAGGCTATTCGGACATCCTGATGGAACGCTGCATGCAGATCGAAGATGTCGAGACGGTCGGTGCCATGATGGGAAGCGGCTCCATGCTGGGAAGTCTCGGCGGAGATACAGGCAACGGCATTACAATGTATGTACTTCTGGACGAGAATACAAAGCTTTCAAATGACGAGATCACCGAAGCCATCATGGGTTATGCAAAGGATCTCGACTGCGATGTTTCGGTAAGTACCGATATGATGGATATGTCTATGATGACAGGTTCCGGAATTTCGGTTATGATCAAGGGACGTGACCTGGATAAGCTGGGTGAGCTGGCTGAGCAGGTTACAACAGAACTTGAAAAGATTGACGGAATTGAGAGCGTGGATTCGGGACTCGGAGATATGACAGACGAGCTGCTCATATCCGTTGATAAGGTGAAGGCTGCGGAGTACGGCATGACAGTTGCTCAGGTATTCCAGCTGGTAGCTGCGGAGCTTTCGGATACTACAGCCATGACAAGCATTTCAACCGACATCAAGGACATCGATATCTATGTAAATACCGATGAACAGGCTGCGGTTACGACAGATGATATAAAGAAGATTACATTTGAATATACAGATAAGATATCGGGAGACACGGAGACGGTTCCGATTTCAAAGATCGTTACATTTACCGAGAAGAAGGAAATGTCATCCATAGCCCGTGACGCACAGGTAAGATACATACAGGTTTCCGCCGAGCTTAAGGACGGCTATAATGTAGGTCTTGTAGGTAACGATGTAAAGGCGGCCCTGAAGAACGTTAAGGTTCCCGAAGGATATTCCATCAAGACCACAGGTGAGGATGAGACCATTAACGAGGCTATGGAGCAGGTGCTTCTCATGCTTCTTCTGGCAGTCATTCTTATCTACCTCATAATGGTAGCGCAGTTCCAGAGTCTGCTGTCACCGTTCATCATCATGTTCACGATCCCGCTGGCTTTCACGGGAGGTTTTGCGGCACTGTACTTTGCGCATAAAGAAATAAGTATCATTGCCATGGTTGGATTTGTTATGCTTTCGGGTATAATAGTTAATAACGGTATCGTTCTTGTTGATTACATCAATCAGCTTAGACGTGAAGGAATGGCAAAGAAAGATGCTATAGTAGAGGCATCCAAGACCCGTCTGAGACCGGTTCTCATGACCGCTCTTACGACTATCATATCCATGTCTACCATGGCAATGGGTATGGGACAGGGTACGGAAATGTCACAGCCTATGGCAATCGTAGTGGTGGGCGGTATGATCTACGGAACACTGCTTACACTTGTAGTCGTTCCATGTATCTACGATGCCCTTAACAGAGAACGCGATATGAGAGAAGAAGATCTGGATCTGCCGGAGACCGCAGAGGTTGACGAGTTCGAAGAGGCAGACGAAGAGGAGGACTAAAATGGACATAGAGTATAGAGTTGTTGAGTTGCTGATCGAAAAAGGAATGCATATAACATTTGCGGAATCCTGCACCGCGGGAAAAGCATGTGCGAAGCTGGTAAATGTACCGGACGCTTCGAAGGTTCTGAATGTAAGCTTTACAACCTATGCTGACGAAGCCAAAGTAAGGTATCTGGGTGTAAATCCGGATACCATTAAGGCTGTCGGAGTGGTAAGCGAAGAGGTTGCCGCCGAGATGGCACTGGGAGCTGCCCGTGAGACAGGCTCCGAAGTCGGTGTGGGAATTACGGGAATAGCAGGCCCTACGGGAGCTGTTCCGGGAAAACCTGTGGGAACCGTATGCTTCGGAATAGCCGTAAACGGGGAGGTTCACACCTGGAGACAGGAATTCGGTGAATTAGGAAGAAATGTAGTGCGTGACGAAAGCGTTAATTTCTGCTATGATAGATTAGTGGAGCTTCTGGAAAAATAACAGTGATTTTTCCGGGATCCTAAGCTCAGGAGAATTATCGGAATGTCATACATTGCATTATACAGAAAATTTCGTCCCGATACCTTTGATGAAGTTAAGGGACAGGATCATATAGTTACGACGCTCAGGAATCAGGTGAGATCGGGAAGAGTGGGACATGCCTATCTTTTCTGCGGTACCAGAGGAACGGGTAAGACCACCATGGCAAAACTGCTGGCGAAGGCAGTGAACTGCGAGAATCTGCAGGACGGAAATCCGTGCTGCGAGTGTGAGAGCTGCAAGGCCATAACATCGGGAAATGCTATGAACGTCATCGAGATAGATGCGGCATCCAACAGCGGTGTTGACAACATGCGCCAGATCAAGGAATCGGTTCAGTATGCTCCTTCACAGGGCAAGAAGCTGGTTTACATAATTGATGAGGCTCATATGCTTACGAGGGAAGCATTTAACGCACTTCTCAAAACACTGGAAGAACCGCCTGAATATTGTATGTTCATACTGGCTACGACGGAGGATCATAAGATACCGATCACCATTAAGTCCAGATGCCAGAAGTACGATTTTCACAGGATATCCGTCGAGACTATAACTAACAGATTAAAAGATCTTACGGAAAGAGAAGGGGTAGATGCGGAGGACGAAGCACTGCAGTTTATCGCAAGAGCCGGAGACGGTTCCATGCGTGATGCCCTTTCTATTCTTGATGAATGCATAGCTTCAAGATATAATGAGAAGCTGACCTATGACAGCGTACTTGAAGCTGTAGGTGCGGTGGATATAGAGGTTTACATAAATCTTACGGAGGCAATCCGTACATCCGCTGCCGACGAAGTGCTGAATCTTATAAACTCTGCTGTATGGCAGGGCAAGGATATGGTAAAATATGTAGATGACTATGTATGGTTCATGAGGAATCTGCTGTTTATCAAACTGTCGCCGGATTCGACTTCGGGAATGGACCTTACAACAGAGAATATAGAGCGTATAATCAAGTTATCCGAGAATTATACGAGAGAAGAACTTACCAGATATCTTACTATTCTTCAGGAACTCAGCCAGGCAGTAAGGCTCTCCAGCATAAAGAGAGTTACCATTGAGATGAGTCTCATAAAGATGATGCATCCGGAGACCGACAAGGACTACGATGCACTGGTGGCAAGACTGGATAAACTGGAGCAGGGCGGAGGAGCCGGCGGACAGGGATCCGTAGGTCAGGCTCAGCTGGAAGAACTCGAGGGCATAGTCGACGAGAAGATAGATTCGGCGGTGAGAACCCTGGAGCGAAAGATGGAAGGTATGAGGATCGCAGTACCGGCATCGGATATGTCGGATACGGAGATCAGTGACAACGTAAAACAGCTTTTGAGAGATAAATACGAACCGGCACAGTACGAAGAGGTATTAAACTTCGCGAGACTCTGGAAGAGTAATTTCTACACAAAGCTTAATCCTATATCTCAGAGATATCTTAAGGATGTGGACCTGGAAGCAGGCAAGGAGTTTACGGACAGCGGTGAGCTGGCGGTGCTCAACATCATTATCCCTACAAAGGACAGGGAAGGCCGTGAGAACATGGGATATATATATTATCTCGGCAAGGGCAACGAGAAGCGTGAGCAGAATCAGTCCGATCTTATGGACGAGCTTGCGGAGATAGCGGGAAGAAGGATCAAGCTTACATTCCGTGAGAAGAACGCACAGGTAGGTGCCACATACTCACAGGAAGAAGCTTTTCTGAACCGTATCGATTTTGAAGATACGGTCATAAAACAGTAATCAATATACTCAGGAGGAAATAGAAAATGGCAAAAAGAGGTGGCTTTCCGGGAGGTATGATGCCGGGAAATATGAATAACCTTATGAAGCAGGCACAGAAGATGCAGAAGCAGATGGAGGATACACAGGCTGAGCTCCAGGAGAAGGAGTATGAGGCTACCGCAGGCGGCGGAGTTGTTACGGTTAAGATCAACGGTAACAAGGAGATCACATCTGTTAAGATCGCTGAAGAGGTTGTTGATCCGGAAGATATCGAGATGCTTGAGGATCTCGTAATGGCTGCTGTAAATGAAGCTATCAGACTTCAGTCCGATGACGAGAAGGAGCAGCTTGGCAAGATCACAGGCGGACTCGGAGGTGGATTTGGAGGCCTCTTCTAAATGGAGATATACGGAGGAGAGGTAAATCGCCTTATCGAGGAACTGAGTTCTCTTCCCGGAATAGGGACAAGAACCGCTCAGAGACTCGCATTTTATATTATAGGCATGCCTGATGACAGAGCTGAGGCTCTGGCAAATTCCATTCTCGATGCGAAAAAGAACATAAGGTACTGCAAGACCTGCTGTACCATAACGGACAGAGAAGAATGTCCTATATGTTCTTCTCCGACAAGGGATCACAAGACCATCATGGTGGTGGAATCATCCCGTGACCTTGCGGCATACGAGAGGATAGGAAAATTTAACGGAGTTTATCATGTTCTGAACGGAGTTATTAATCCCAGCCAGGGTGTGGGACCTGCTGAGATCAAGCTGAAGGAGCTTATGATACGTCTCAGGGAAGATGTGGATGAGCTGATCATAGCGACTAACTCCAGTGTGGAAGGAGAAGCTACGGCTATGTACATTTCCAAGATGGTAAAGCCGGCCGGTATCAAAGTGTCGCGTATAGCAAGCGGCGTTCCGGTTGGAGGAGATCTGGAGTGTATAGACGAGGTTACGCTGCTCCGTGCACTTGACGGACGTGTCGAACTATAGAGCTCGGATGAGTTAACTCAGAAAGAGCAGGGGGGCAAATATTTATTCAGAGGAGGAACGTGTTACTATGAAGAGATTTGGAATGCTTACAAGTGGCGGCGACTGTCAGGCGCTTAATGCTACTATGAGAGGTGTTGCAAAGGGACTTGAAACACTTTTCGGAAATGTTGAAATCTATGGATTTCTTGATGGTTACAAGGGACTTATCTACGGCAACTACAAGAAAATGAAGCCTATGGATTTTTCCGGTATCCTGAGTAAGGGCGGAACAATCCTCGGTACATCAAGAGTTCCTTTCAAGGAACTGGATAATCCTACGGAAGACGGAGTTGATAAGGTACCGGCTATGATCAAGACCTATAAGAAGCTTGAGCTGGACTGCCTGATCGTTCTGGGCGGAAACGGTTCCCAGAAGACAGCAAACCGTCTTTACCAGGAAGGTCTTAATGTTATAGGACTTCCAAAGACAATAGATAACGATATCTGGGGAACCGATATGACCTTCGGTTTCTACAGTGCGGTTGATGTAGCAACACATGCTATCGACTGTATCTATACAACAGCCGAGTCACACAGCCGTGTATTCGTAGTAGAGACCATGGGACACAAGGTTGGCTGGATAACCCTCTATGCAGGTATGGCAGGCGGTGCCGATGTTATCCTTCTTCCTGAGATTCCTTATGACATCAAGAAAGTTAAGAAGACTATCGATAAGCGTATGAAGCAGGGCAAGAAGTTTACTATCATTGTTGCCGCTGAGGGCGCTATATCTAAGGAAATCGCAAAGCTTCCTAAGAAAGAGCGTAAGGCTAAGCTTGCAGAGTCCACCTATCCATCGGTTGCATATGAGATTGCCGACAAGATCCGTGAGAGCTTTACAGGCGACGTAAGAGTTGCTCTTCCGGGACATACACAGCGAGGCGGTGCACCGGATGCATATGACAGAATCATATCCAGCCGTTTCGGTGCCAAGGCAGCCGAGCTTATCCGCGATGAGGATTTCGGAAAGCTGGTAGTTTATCTTAATAACGAAGTTACGGCAATTCCGCTTGAAGAGACAGCAGGAAAACTGAAGTATGTTGATCCGGACTGCCAGATGATCAAAGAAGCAAAATCGCTCGGAATCAGTTTTGGTGATTAAAAATCCGGAAATAAGAAATTCAGTTTCGGAGAATAAATGAAGAAATATTTGATTGGGGCAGTACTCTTTATCCTTGTGTTTATAGGGTCTGCCCTGACTTTTAATTTTATAGGAAACCGGGAATACGAGACAAAGTCCGTAGAGGTTGTGGAGAGTACGCTGGAAAAGGCGTACATTTCTTATGATGGGCAGCTGTTCAATCCGATGGAGGTATACTGTACGAAGCTCCTGACCGGACTGAGACGAAACAGCATAGTTCCCGTCAATGATTCGAAGACGGTAAATGTTATCATTCCCGACAGTATATCCGCAGATCGTATACCGAAGTACGAGCTCAGGGATATGCAGGGCAGTAATCTCATAGAAGAGGGAGATATGCAGCTTGTATCCGACGGAGACGGAAGCAACGAGTACAGCATAAGCATCCGTATGGATATGACCTCCGACAGAGAGTACAGCCTTGTTTTTGTGCTTGCCGAAGATACGGAAGGCAAGGAAGAACCCGAAAACTACTATTACTATACAAGAGTAAAAAGATGCGGCATGACACGACTCGTCG
>CACZHN010000039.1 GCA_902780985.1 uncultured Lachnospiraceae bacterium
AACAGACCATATTCATACATACAGCCTTACAACAACACATTTGTTTATTTGTATATTTATGATATGTTCTCATTTTCGCACCTCCATGTTTTGTCGCTGTTTATCTTATAACAAAACAGATTGTTTGAAAAATCGCCAATCCTTTTCATCGGCGATTATTTTCTTTTATTGCTGTTAGAATTAAACTTCTCTGCCTTCCTTAAACGTCCTCATCATCTCATTCGTAAGACTCAGATTATTCGGCTGAAGGATCACGTCTTCTCTCTTCACCCATTCGGCATATTTTAGTTCAGTTTCATCCATTTGGATTTCTCTGTCTCCGTCCGCATCGCAGTAGAATCCTACCAGGATATCCTGGGCGATTCCCCATGGCTGAGACTTATAATATCTGATATTCTTAACTCTTACTCCTGTTTCCTCCATAACCTCCCGGGCCACGGTTTCTTCAAGAGTTTCACCGATCTCGGTAAAGCCGGCAACAAGGGCATTATGTGCATAGCCTCTTCTATATCTGGTAAGAAGTATATGATCACCCTTTGTTACTCCGACTATGACAGCCGGGTTGATTCTCGGATATATAACATTTCCGCACTTCGGACATCTCAGGGCTCTTTCCTTTCCGTCGAAAGAAAGTTTTTCCGCACATC
Organism: uncultured Lachnospiraceae bacterium; assembly: GCA_902780985.1. The sequence continues at coordinate 648 of CACZHN010000039.1, forward strand.
TGCCGCAGAAGATATTGTCTGCGTACCATTTCCATAAATGATATGCCGTAAATACGGCAAAGACCTCTTTGCCGGAATACATATCTCTTATCTCTCTTACCGTATGATATACAAATCCTTCCTTTTCGTAACCGGTCTCACCGATCACAAGAAAGAACTTCTTCTCATCCAGTGAAAAAAGATATACGGTCTTTCTGTCACCGGCATCGGCTCCTGTGGTGAAACGTATGCCCTCTTCCTCTTCTCCGATAAGGATCCTTCCTTCTTCGTCAAAGAAAAGCGCCGCATCGCACTCCTTCATCTCGTAATCCGTAAATACGCAGTCCAACTTGCTTGGATATATATCCTGAATCATAATTGCTCCTTTTTGTTTAGTTTATTTCTTATGTCTCTTCGCGTAGTCTTCGCTTATCTCCGCACAGCAGCAATCCATAGCCTGGTCAACCGCTTTCCTTGTTGCGGATCTTCTCACTGCGGAAACAGTCTTTGCAAGAACGCGGAAGTTCAGCTGTGTACCCTTCTCATCACATTCGTAAGTGATGGCTCTGTTGGCATCCACACCGAATCTTCCCGCAACTTCAACAGCGTCCATGTTAGCGCCCAGGAACAGGAACTCCCAACCGTACTTTTCCTTCTGTCTCTCCACCATTTGCTTAACTTTTTTATAGTCATATTCACGGCTCGCATTTTCCATGCCGTCTGTGGTGATGATGAAGAGAGTCTTCTCCGGTCTGTCCTCTTCTCTTGCGTACTTATGTACGTTGCCGATATGATGGATGGCTCCGCCTATGGCATCCAGTAACGCCGTGCAGCCTCTCACATAATACTGCTTATCGGTCATCGGTTCAACCTTTCCTACAGGAACTCTGTCGTAGATCACGTCCGATGTATCACTGAAAAGCACTGTGGAGATATAAGCCTCTCCGTCTTCCTTGCGCTGCTTATCGATCATGGCGTTGAAACCGCCGATGGTATCTGCCTCAAGTCCCCTCATGGAACCGCTTCTGTCCAGTATAAATACAAGTTCTGTTAATCCCTTACGCATAATTCATGCCCTCCTTTTTTAATCCACCCTTCCGGGTTTTCCTCTTTGTTGGGCTCATTATACGATAAGTTTTTTTAAAACAGGTCTCCCGCCGGGCGACCCTGTCGGAAATGTATTCCTACGCTATAATGCACGGCAGTCCGTGCTCTTCCAGCTGGATATCCAGCTCTATCATGTCGTATATCTCATTCTCGATAAAGTACGCGAAAATGATATCCGTTTTATCGCATGGCGAAAGCGCATAGCCGGCTCTTGCCAGCAGATCTTTCGTCTCATCCATGTTGAGCTTTGCTCCCACGCACAGGCAGAGAGCCGTAAGCTTCTGAGGATGATAATCAATGTTATTCTTTATCTTGGAGAAAATCTTTTTATCTACGATGGCTCTCTTATAAACCTCCGCGTTCTCCATATTTTTCTCTTTGATAAGGTACATCAGATACTGCGAAAAAGTATCCGAGAGATGGCTTATCCTCTCATCAATCTTAGTCACATGAGCACTCTCAAAGAAATCCTCAGTCGCCATCTCATCACAACACTCATCGAATGACTCATGGGACTCCTCTGCTTTCGCAACAAACGCATTTGAACTGATTGGCCTTGCGCTTTCCGATTTCAAAGACGGACCGAAGATGTTGAGCCTTCTTTTTTCACCTCTTCCTCTTTCCGAGTCCCTTCTTACCGCAACAGGTGATGACGGTCTGCTGCTGTACTCTTCCTCACGACGTTTCTCGACATAATTCCTGTCGATGTACTCTTCCAGATTCGGGAATATCCGTCTGCCCAGCTCTCCGGCCCTGTCATCGAACACAACAAGATAGATATCCATCCTGTTATTCATGAGGAATGCATTTATCTCATCAACCGCAATGCGCATTCCCTCCTCCTTCGGATAGCCGAAACTTCCGGTGGATATAAGCGGAAATGCTATGGATCTTATCCCATTATCCTTAGCAATCTGCAGGCTTCGCCTGTAGCAGGAACGAAGCTTCTCTTCCTCACCGCTCTCTCCGTCAATATAAAGCGGACTTACCGCGTGGATTATATACTTCGCGGAAAGATTAAATCCCGGCGTGATAAAAGCCTCACCCTCCGGAACATCACCAATCTTCTCCCTCCTGTAAGCGAGAAGCTCGGTCATGCCCGCGGCCTGGTAAACTGCTTTGTCACATCCGGGACCAACTTCAACAAAAGAACTGGCCGTATTAACTACGGCTTCCGTATTCATTTTTGTAATATCATTACGAACTATCTTTAAAGCCATAACGTACCTCCCGCCATCTGAATCTGAGTGTATTTTTATACATAGTGACATACGGATTGCTCCGTTTCTGGCGAAACTCCCGCAATCCTGGAAACACTCGGAAACCGCGAATTTACTTCGTAAATTGCTTATTCCTCGTGTTTCAGCGTGTCAATAAGTCAAAACACTTATCTCATAAATGAGAACATGTTTTGACTTTTGACACTTATGTCACATTATACATTCAAATTGCTCTGACGGAAAGCTACATCGTGCTGATGAGTCTGCCTAATCTGTTTATTCCTTCGGTAATGGTCTCCTCATCACAGTTGGTATAGTTAAGTCTCATGGTATTGGCCGCCCTTCCGTCAACATAGAAAGGGTTGCCCGGAACGAAAACTACGTTCTCTTTTCTTGCCTTTTCAAAGAGATCCAGAGCTGTCATTCCTTCCGGCAGAGTTGCCCATATAAACATGCCTCCTTCCGGTCTGGTAAATGCAACACCTTCCGGAAATGCCTTCTCCATAGCCGCTATCATGGCGTTGCTCTGGCTTCTGTAAAGCTCTCTGATCTTTAATATATGCTCCTGTACATCATTGTGTGTAAGGTAATCCCAGAGGATGTACTGGGAGAATACATTTGAATGCAGATCCGCTGCTTCCTTTGCGGTATTGATCCTGAGTCTCAGCTCCGGATCACGGATTACCATATAGCCGCTCCTCATTCCCGGAGTTACGGTCTTGGAGAATGTTCCCAGAAGTATGCTTCCCGTAAACTCCTTCTTGCTGATGTAACCGTACGGCTGCCCGTCAAACTTCAGATCTCCGTAAGGATCATCCTCAATCAGTATGCAGTTATACTGTCTCGATAATCTATGTAACGCCTCTCTCTTTTCGGCAGAATATGTGAGACCGCTCGGGTTCTGGAAATTCGGAACCGTATAGATGAACTTTGCATTTGAGTTTTTCAACGCCTCTTCCAGTTTCTCCATATCCATACCGTCACTCTCGAGAGTGATGGCTTTAATATTCGGTCTGTACTGGCTGAAAGCCTGGATAGCACCAAGATATGCCGGCTCTTCCATGATAACCGTATCTCCCGGATTGATAAGAACCTTTCCCATCAGATCCAGTGCCTGCTGGGAACCCGTGGTTACTATTATCTCATCGGGCGTAACATCCATCCCCTGAGTTTTATTCAGATGCTTTGCTATATACTCTCTCAGTTCACGAAGTCCGGCTGTCAGTGAATACTGAAAAACCTTGCTTCCGTACTGCTCTATTACTCTGTTAGTGGACTCCTGAATCTCTTCCTTCGGAAATGAAATCGGATTCGGAAGGCCTCCGGCGAAGGATATGACGTCTGCGCTCTCCGTAGTCTTCAGTATGGCTCGGATAAATGATGCCGGGGTAGCTTTACTCAATTCGGATATTTTCTCTTCAAACATTTTTACGTCCTCCTAAATCTTTTCGAATAATCTATCATTGCAATTGCATGAATACAATATTAAAATTGTCTTCAAGACAATTCTTTTGGATATCTAAGGTCAGAACACATGAAGGAGAAAGATCATGCCTGTAAATTCATTTGAAAATTATCCTATGAGCTGGAAACCCGTAATAGACAGGAACAGCGAAACACCGCTTTATATCGCCCTTGCGGACACCCTTAAGTCGGATATTCTGGAAGGCCGTCTGGCGCCGGGCACCAAGCTTCCTCCTCAGAGAGAACTGGCGGATTATCTGGATATCCACCTGAGTACCATAACCCGTGCATTTAAGCTTTGCGAGCAGCGAGGTCTCGTATGCAGCGTTGTGGGCAGGGGTACATTTATCTCATCGGATGCGGCGTCTCAGGGAATGCTCACTATTAAAGAAGCTTCGGAAAAGGTGATCGAAATGGGTGCCATCCTTCCTAATCCGGATATAGAACAACTGGTCACCAACTATCTGAAGGAAATCGTCACGGAGCCGGATTTCTACAAGCTTATGCAGTATGCACCGGTGAAGTATGATGAGCTGCAGTTAAAGGCTGCTGTCAGATGGTTCAGCTACTACGGTCTTAAATCAAGTAAAGAGAACATACTCTTTTCCTCGGGAAGCCAGAATGCGATCTTTACCGTTCTTTCTGCGCTCTTTTCACCCGGAGATAAAATCGCCACCACCAACGTGACCTATCCCGGACTTAAGGTTGCCGCAAATTCACTGGGCATTCAGGTTATTCCTCTGCCCGTATACGACAATGCCATCACGGCAAAGTCTCTTGATTATGTGGTAAAGAATCATGACGTAAAGGGATTCTATCTGATACCGGACTTCAACAATCCTTCCGGTGAACTGATGAATACCGATACAAGACGGGAGATTGCGGCGTACATAAATAAAAAGAAGCTGCCTCTTATCGAGGACAGCATATATTCTTTATTCATGCCGAAGCCGCTGCCGCCTATATCTTCTTTTACACCGGAGCACGGCATCATGATAGGCAGTGTGTCCAAGATTCTTTCACCGGGACTCCGCCTTGCGGTCATACACGTTCCGACGCAGTACTACGCCGCAGTATTCAACACACTTTATTCGATTGTTATCACACCGCCTGCACTTATGATGCAGCTTTTTACAAGAACGGTTAATCTGGGGATCTTCGATAAGATACGTGAACTCCGAATCAAAGAAGTTAAGGACAGGAATAAATTGTTTGATAAGATCTGCACCGGATTTAAGTCATCCGGAAACAGCTGCTGCCCTCTCAGATGGGCATTTATTCCCGATGAAAAAAATGTAACTCCTTCCGTTGCGGAAAAGGAGCTTCTGGAACAGGGAATACAGATATATTCAGCCGAGAGATTCGTTGTAGGTAACAGCGATATCCCTCAGGCTATTCGTGTATCTCTTATTTCGGAACATAATCCCGAAGCCTATAAATCAGGACTCAAGACCCTTAACAGATATATGAGTAAATAGTAACGTGGTAAATATCAAAAGGAATCCCAGACTCTGCTGACCCAGTGAAAACACACCGTTTATAAATGCGGTACGCGGCAGGATCTTTGCCAGTCCCACGCATACGCCCATGATTATCAACGGGTTTAATATGCACATCCACTTATGGGAATATGTATAACCTTTAAGTGCGGCAATAAACATCAGTGCCGACATGATCACAAAGCCCACTGCCGCAGGTGCTCCCACAAGGATAAACTTGTTGAATACATCCAGCGAAAAGTCCTTTGCGTTTGAAAAACCTGCGGCTGTCAGTCTGTTGTAAACATACGCCGCTACGGCAAATACGTTATGATACAGGATACCTACGGAAACAAACAGGTATACCGCTAACATAAAGGTCTTACCCATAGCTTTGTTTCCCGCAGCGATCCTGCGATATATTCCGTAAAATCCGAAAGACATAAGAAGCAGTGATACCACTCCGCAGATTCCCGCCGCAATAAAATAATTAGGATTTACATTTGCCCATTCGTATGAGAAATCAATTCCAACCAGCTTGTTTCCGAAATCATCCGCAGGAACATAATGTCCCAGAAGATTATCTCCGATAAAACATATGATGGCGCCGATTATTGCCGTTATGTATAACTTCTTCTCTCTCATTTTTCTACCCTCGTGTTAACCGATCTCTATGGTCTCCGTAACCTCGAAGCCCGTCTTCTTATACAGATTTATCGCTCTCTGATTCCATTCGGCCACATGCAGAACTATCCTGTCTAAATTGATATTCTCCAGTGCCCACAGCAATATCTGCTTTCCGTAACCTTTACCCTGATACTCGGGATTCACTATCAGATCATCCAGCTCATCATCAAGAAGCGCCACGCTTCCGATTATCACGCCGTTATCTAAAAGCAGATAAACCTTATCCATCCCTTCGTCAAAGAAGGAATCATCCTGAATAAAATCATAAGGCTTTATATCCAGAGCTTCTCTCATCTCGTGATAGCATGCATTATATATTTTCTTATACTGCTCCTGATATTCCGGAGAATAAGGAACAAGACTTACCGAAGACTTCTCGTCTACGGGCCGGACATATTCCATCTCAAATGCATATTTCATTGGTTCAACCTCCTTTAATACTCATCAAGGAAATTATGACGTATTCCGTCTTTCTTATATTCAATGACCGTATCCAGATTTACATTTTCCACACTTCTGAAAATGTTCGACTCCACATACGGATTGGTCTTCTTAAGTTCAGCGATCAGCTTCTTTGTCTCAAGACGCTTTGAGGAAGTTGTACCGTCCTCATGGCATGTGGTACAGGTATCCGTAAAGTGGCATGCACACTGAAGGAAATGTAATTCGTTATAATCTCTCCATGCACAGATGTCGCTTTCTCTTACCAGATAAAGAGGTCTGATAAGTTCCATGCCTTCGAAGTTTGTGCTGTGAAGCTTAGGCATCATGGTCTGAACCTGAGCGCCGTGAAGCATGCCCATAAGTATGGTCTCGATTACATCATCATAGTGATGTCCCAGCGCGATCTTATTGCAGCCCAGTTCCTTTGCCTTGCTGTAAAGATATCCTCTTCTCATTCTTGCACAAAGATAACAAGGACTCTTTTCTATCTCATCCACAGTATCGAATATGGTGCTTTCGAATACAGTGATAGGTATTCCCAGTGCATCCGCATTACTCTCGATAAGCGCTCTGTTTTCCTTGTTGTATCCCGGATCCATAACCAGAAATACCAATTCGAATTCCATCTGTCTGTGGCGCTGTATCTCCTGGAAAAGCTTGGCCATGAGCATGGAGTCTTTTCCTCCGGATATACATACCGCGATCTTATCTCCGTCTTCTATAAGCTTATAGGTCTTGCATGCTCTCGCAAACGGTGAGAACAGCTGCTTATGGAACTTCTTCTGAATGCTCTTTTCTGCCTTTTCTCTTTTTTCTTCTTTATCCACATCGGAAGAGATGCCCGATCTTATATAGCCCACATATCCTTCCGCCAGGCTGTAACAGTCCCTGCCTTCCAGATACTCTGCAGTATCGTCTATCTCACGGGACATACGGCCGACTTCACAGTAGAATATCAGCTTCTTGTCCGCCGGGATCTCGGCAATCTTCTCACTGTTCTCAAGCTCTTCGATGTATATATTCAGAGCCCCCGGAATCATGCCGTATAACGTAAGTCCCTCATCTCTTATATCGATCAGTTTATAGGAATCTTCAGGTAATCCCTTAAGTTCCTCTATGGTTATTTCTTTCATGGTTTGGTCACCTCTAAAACACTTGTCTTTATACACTAACATTATTTGTGTCTTAGTACAAGACTTTATGTGATCACTTAATCTTTGACCATTTTCCCTTGTTTCGGTATAATTTAACTATAGTTAACAACAATACGCGAGGTAATAGATATGACTATACAGGAATTTATTATCAGATTGTTTTTAGTTGCTGTAATCGGTCTGATAATCGGAATAGAAAGGCAGATTGGCGGCCATCATATAGAACTTAAAACCACATTTCTTATTGCGGTGGGTACATTTTCATTCTGCATGATCGAGATCCTTCTCGGTTATCCTGACATCAGGATGTCTGCAAATATAGTAACCGGAATAGGTTTTCTTTGCAGCGGCGTAATCTTCAAAAACAGTTTTACCGTAAACGGTCTTAATACCAGTGCTACTCTCTGGAGTACTGCCGGTATAAGTATTCTGGTCGCATACGGATATTTCAAATATGCTTTCATCATCACAGCGGTACTTGTTCTGCTTAATCTCCTGCTGAACGTTACAGCCAAGAAGATTAAGCCTATCCCGGTACTGGTGGATAATGACAGCAATTCTTACATGGTAAATATCGTATGTATGAAAGAAGAAGTTAATGATATCAAGGAGACCCTTTACGAAAGGATCACCGGTGACAAGAATATCATTAACTCCATCGCAGTAAACAGTATTACACCTGACAAATTCAGGATTAATATCAAGGTCGGATCAGCTCATGACGATAATTACTTCGTAAAGCTTACCAACGATATCTTTGATATGAACGTGCTGTCCGTATCTTATGAAAAGCAGGATCAGTGATTGATTTCTTTTTCCAATCCCTTAAGTGTTTCTTTTTCCATCTTGATGATCTGAATCATTCTGTCTATGGCACATATATCTATGTACGGAAGATTGTTTTGGATCATCTTTTTTTTGTTTTCCTTGGTTCCCTTTTCGTACTCATCGAGAAGCCCGGATCTTATCTTTATCTCCCGCTCCAGTTCTTTTTTGCTTAAAACTCCCGCATACATTACCGCAAGACAAAACCATACGGAATCAAAATCCACTCTTTCGAAAAGCGCACATATGCTGCTCTTTAATTCCTTACGCCCTGCATCCGTTATATGATAAATCGCCTTTGTATCGGACTCGCCCGTATTCTCGATGTAGTCCTTTTTCTCAAGCCTCTTACAGGTTTCGTAAAGTGTGGTGGCTCCGATCGGCAGCCAGTACTTCATGTTCATGGTATCTATCATTTTAAGCATATCATAGGCATTCATCTCGCCTTCACAAAGCATACCCATGATCACTATCGACGTTTTGGACAGCATTTTTTAATCTCCTTCTTTTTCTGTAAAAGATCCATAAAGCCGTTGCACTGAGGATAACCAGTGCAATAACAAATGAAACCGGATTCTTTATCTCATCTCCCGCTTCCGAGGATACAAGCACATCCCATAACGCACCTACGCCCCAGAAGAAGGGAAATATAATAAGCATATTTCTTGTTATATAAAATACCGAGCAATACATAAGTCCCACGAGAAACAGATGCACAAACTCCGGCTGAAATCCCGCATGATGCAGCGAGTAAAATGCGGAAGTCAGAATGATCGCAGGAATAATTCCGAAAGCTTTCTCCATACTCATTCTGATATATCCGTAGATAAATGTCATCTCGAATATTCCGGCAGCCAGAATGTAAACCGTTCCGTAGAGATTCTTCAGAGATATAATTTTTTCCGGTATCTGTTCACTCAGGAACATAGCCAGAAGTCCCGCAGCAAGAACAACATTTATCACTATGCTGAGGATCAGTCTGCGCTTGGTAAATCCCAGCTCGGCTAAGACAGTTCCGCCTTTTTTCTCTGCATAAAGAGATACAAATACCACTCCCAGTCCGAAGATCATAAGCACATCTCTCAGTATAAAAGAGACGAGTGTATTTTCACTGAAAGGTATCATCAAAAGGCTGAGACCGATCATTCCGAGAATCGCCAGGGCCGCAATCCCCGTATCTTTTATTATATTAAATTTAAACAGATTTTTCATTCAAATATCTCCTTTCAAAATATTTCTCCTTATGCTACGTATGCGTAGTATACTACGTGTACGTAGCATTGTCAATCAGAGAGATTTTCAAACAAAAAAAAGAAGAACGATTTCTCGTTCTTCCGAATGATCTAAAATCCCATTGCTGTTTTTACGGGAAGCATCTTCTCTGTTCCCACCAGCATCTCGAGAAGCTTAAATGCAACTCCCGGTGCAGTCTGCGGACAATAAGATGTGATAATGTTATCAGTAACGACTATAGGTTCGTTTATAACATCAACTCCGAATTCGGCAAGCTGCTTCTGTCTCATACCGCCGTTAAGGTGATACGTGGTAGCTTTCTTTCCTGCAAGAATTCCGCTGTAGCCTAAAGCAAGCGCAGCAACACATATCGTTGCGATCGGCTTCTGCTGATCGTTAAACTTTCTTATCAATTCTCCTACCGTCTCGGAATATGCTTCCTCATAAAATCCGTACTCGGCAAAACCTCCCGGTATCGCCAGCGCATCATAATCGTCTGCGTTCACTTCATCCAGAAGCATATCCACCGTAACCGGTACACCGAAGGTACTTACCACGGTTTTATTCACTCCGCAGGTTACAACACTTACATCGCAGCCGTGATCCGTTTTTGCCCAGCCCATAACATCTATAAAGACGCTGGCTTCCATAGTTTCAAAACCTTTTGCTAAAAATAAAAGTACTTTCATGTCTGTCTCCTAAATGCCTATATCGTTATTCCATTCCGATTTCAATATTGAATACCAGCTGGCATCAACTATACCCTGATTGTTTCTGTCCGACTGTCTTAAGGTACCGTCAAACTTCATACCGCTTTTCTTCATGACCAGCCCCGAATTCGGATTATTCGGATCATGATAAGAGCTGATACAGTTTGCACCTACCCTTTCGAAGAAAAATCTCAAAACCGCCCTGAGCGCCTCCGACATGATTCCCCTATGCCACCAGTTTTGTCCGAGGCAGTATCCTACCTTGATCAAACCGATGTCATCGGATGGCACGCCGTGAATCGTACCTACAGGCGCGTCTCCTTCGTCCTTTAAAACTATCGCCCAATGATAATATGTATCTTCCTCATACTGTGATACCCAGCTTTCCAATACGGATTCTGTTTCTTCCACATTCGTATGTGTAGGCCAGGTAAGAAACTTTGTAACCTCCGGATCCGATGCCCAGTTTTTAAACATTGCATCCGCATCGGATACTTCCAGTCTGCGTAATATCAACCGTTCTGTTTCTATAGTCTTTGTACCCTTGTGATTCATAAAAAGCCCTCCCTTAGTCATCGGGATCATCCCTTTATAATCAATCCTGCCAGTTCAACTGTCCTTTCTCTCAAGTACTTAACCGTCTTCTTATCCGGATTATTATGCATACAGTAATGACAATGATTTTCCATAAGTCCTATAGCTATACGAAGATTCTGAAGAGAATGCGGCCTGTTCTTTATCTCTTCCGGCAGCCTTTCGTGAACTGCTTTTATAGCCGATTCCGCAATATCATCATAAAGCCTGCGGACATCTTTATCAGTATGTCTCAGTCCTTCAAGTTCTTCATGTATATTAAAATAATCAGTATGTATCTTCTCGAAATTACGCAGAGCACGTTCAAGATTCGTTCCGAAAATATCATCTTCCGAAACATCCGCAAATTCGGTTATATGTTCAAACCCATACTTAAGCGCCTCAAGAAGCAGTTCTTTTTTATCCTTGAAATATCTGTAGGCAGTTCCTACAGATAATCCCGCACTCTTTGCTATCTCGTCCACTGTTGTATTGTGGTAGCCCTTCTCCGAATATACGCTTATCGCAGCCAGAATGATCTTTTCTCTTGTTTTTAACGCTCTCGGCTGAACTAACGCATTGCCTGTAACTCTCTGTTTTTCCGTCACTTACTCTTTTTCTCCTTAAGCACGAATGCCCTGAATACATCGGCACCCATGATCTTTACATCTGCCCTGTCGGCAGCTTCCTCAAGTCTCTCTATCTCCTTATCGGTAAGCCTTACCTCAGCCGCCTGCGCCAGATCCTTTACCTGTTCCGGTTTACGGCATCCCACCATCGGAACAACACCCTTTGTACTGCAAAAGGCCGTAGCCACCTGCGGCACCTTAATGTCATGCCGCTCAGCTATCTTGATCATAATTTTATACAATTCCGTGAGTTTTTTCACCCTTCTGTTGAAAAAAATTTTAAATGGGGACTTTTTTCTTATCCTCGGATCAACCAGCAGTCCCTCTTCCAGCACTGCCCATCCCCAGAACAGTATATTGTTTTCCTTACACCACGCAAGAAGACCGTTCTGTTCCCATTCTCTGCAAAGTATACTGTAGTGGTTCTGTACTCCGTAAAGCGGAACGCCGTGCTTTTCTAAAATATCTTTCGACTTCTTACATTCTTCCAATGTGAAGTTTGAAACTCCGACGTACTTTATCTTTCCTTCGTTATACAGCTCTATGATTTCCAGCAAATGGTCTTCTATATCCGTCGGAAGATGCAGCCAGTAAATATCCACATAGTCCCTCTTGAAATCATCCAGATCCTTCATAAGAGATTTTCTTACCCAGCCCGTAATCTCTGGCCAGATCATATAAAGGAATGTCCCTCTGAGCAGCCTCCTTCATTGCATCTTTAATAATGTCATCGGAAACATAGTTGCCTCTTATGGCTTTGCCATACAGCTTACCGCCCCATGAATTTGTTCCTATAGCAGCAGTTGGATTTAATATATTCATATGCGCCTCCTAAAAGCGAGATATTTCTCATTTTTATAGATTGTATATCTCAATTAGCTTTCTGTCAATGCATTTAAAAAGCGGCCGGACTTTCATCCGACCGCTTGCGCTTGTCTTTATACCTGAGTGCCCTTTTTATATGGTCTGTTGTGAGATGCCGTTTAAATGTCGCCAACGGTATTTATGGTTGCATTCATACTTCCGACCTTGTAGCCGTGCATATCAAGAGTAACAAACAGGAAGCCTATCTCTTTGAATTTCTTATATACCGCTTCACGCATTTCCGGCTCGGCAAGACGCTCGATATCCTTAGCCGGGACCTCGATCCTTGCCAGATTTCCGTGCATACGAACACGCTCCTCATAAAAACCGTTCTCTATAAGGAACTGCTCAGCCAGATCGATCATATGAAGTTTTTTCTCGGTGATCTCTTCTCCGTAAACAAATCTGGAGGCAAGACATGCATAGGCAGGCTTGCTCCATGTCGGAAGCCCCATAGACTTTGAGATATTACGGATATCTGCCTTATAAAGTCCCGCCTCTCTAAGCGGACTCTTAACCGAAAGCTCTTCAACAGCCCGAAGTCCCGGTCTGTAGTCTCCCAGGTCATCCATATTCGAACCTTCCGCCAGATACTCGATTCCGTACTCCTCTGCGGCTTTTCTGATCTCCGTGAATATGCCCTTCTTGCAGAAATAACATCTGTCGGGACTGTTATTCCTATATCCTTCTTCCTGCATCGGATTCCATGTACGTAAAACCTGACGGATGCCGCGTTCTTCACAGAAAGCCTTTGCTTCCGCAAGTTCTCTTTCCGGTACCGATGCATCAACCCCCGTCACGGCAATAGCTTTATCGCCCAGTACCTCATGAGCAACTACAAGAAGAAGTGTCGAGTCCACTCCTCCCGAAAAGCCCACGGCAAGGGATCCAAGCTCTCTGATATAATCTTTAAGCTTTGTCAGCTTAGCCTGCAGCTCATCGGGTAACACTTCTTTTTCTTCAGGTTTCAGAACAAAAACCTGATTAGGATATTCGAATTCCACGGTTAAATCTCCTTCCTGCTCTGTCTATAGTTAAAAAACACGGCTATGCCTTACGGCATAACCGTGTTACAAGCATTACTGTCATTATTGCTGAAGCATAATACCACCGAAATACTCCGGATTACCATCACTGTCATTCAGAACAAAGACTCTGGTGGTAATGATGGCATATGTTCCGTCACGTTTTCGTGCACGGTAGAAAATCTTTTTTAATTCCGCCTC
>CACZHN010000040.1 GCA_902780985.1 uncultured Lachnospiraceae bacterium
GGTTCCGCAGCCTTCGGTAAGTGGGCATCAAAGCATATAAAGACACGTATAGGCGCTCAGGTGGCAACTGTTATCCTGGGTATGCTCATTTTCATAGACGACTATTTCAACTGCCTTACGGTAGGTAGTGTTATGAGACCTGTTACGGATACTCATAAGGTATCTCGTGCAAAACTGGCATACATAATCGATGCTACGGCAGCTCCTGTATGTATCATAGCACCTATCAGTTCCTGGGCAGCGGCTGTTTCTTCATCGGTTCCTGCCGATTCGGGAGTAAACGGCTTCCAGACATTTATCGAGACAATTCCTTATAACTTCTACGCTATACTGACACTTATCATGATGTTCTTCATAATCTTCAGAAGAGTGGACTTCGGACCTATGAAGAAGCATGAGCTGAACGCATATAAGGGCGACCTCTTTACTTCGGGCGGAGATGATGTAGACCGCATGATCGAAGAGCGTGTCAGCAAGAAGGGTACCGTTGCGGACCTGGTAGTTCCGGTTATATTCCTTATAACCATATGTATATTCACAATGGTTTACACAGGCGGCTTCTTCAGCGGAGTTGACTTTGTAACCGCCTTCGGTGATGCAGATGCTTCGGCAGCTCTGGTACTCGGAGGAATGATCACGATCATCTTTACATTTTTCTTCTATCTCATAAGAGATATCATAACCTTCGAAGACTTTATGAAATGTATTCCTGAAGGATTTAAGGCCATGGTAGCGCCTATCCTCATCCTTACACTTGCATGGACTCTTTCGGGTATGACAAATCTTCTGGGAGCTAAGTTCTTTGTAGCTGAAGTTGTTCAGGGCAGTGCAGCGGCACTTCAGTCCATGCTTCCCGCAGTTATCTTCCTGGTAGCTCTGGGACTCGCATTTGCCACAGGTACTTCATGGGGAACTTTCGGAATCCTAATTCCTATCGTAATGGGCGTATTCCCGAGCGGAGAGATGATGGTCATTTCCATTTCATCCTGTCTTGCAGGCGCTGTATGCGGAGACCACTGCTCACCTATATCCGATACCACCATCATGGCATCGGCAGGTGCACAGAGTAATCATATAAATCACGTATCGACACAGCTTCCTTATGCACTTACATGTGCGGCTGTATCCTGCGTAACATATATCATCGCGGGATTTACAAAGAGTGCAGTGATAAGCCTTCCTGTAGGAATCGTGCTGCTTCTCCTCGTGCTTACAGTCATCGAAAAGATGTCGGGACGCGAGCCGGGAGAGAAAGAGGCGAAGTAGTATTTGTTTTTTGACACCCCCAACAAGATATGGTAAAGTATTAAGGATTGCAACACCATATCTTGAAATGTAAAGGGGTTTCAAATGGAAAAGATACAAAGCGTAAATTATGAAGAGGAGATGGGACAGGACTACGTGGATTATGCCATGTCGGTCATAACCGAACGTGCGCTTCCGGACGTAAAGGACGGACTAAAGCCTGTTCAGAGAAGAATCCTCTATTCATTGTCGGAACTCACACGTTCAGACAGTCCACATAGAAAATGTGCAAGAATCGTCGGTGATACCATGGGTAAGTATCATCCACACGGAGACAGCTCTATCTATGAAGGTCTGGTCAATCTGGCCCAGAACTGGAAGCTGCCTATTCCGCTTGTAGACCCTCACGGAAACTTCGGTGACCTGTCGGGATCGGGAGCGGCTGCCATGCGTTACACCGAGGCACGTATCTCAAAATACGCAGAAGAAGGTCTGAAGGATCTTAAGTACTGCGATTTCATACCGAATTTTGACGGAACGGAGAAGGAGCCCGTACATATTCCTTTCCTTATTCCGAACATGCTTACCAGCGGCGCTACGGGCATTGCCGTTGGTATGGCTACAAATATACCGACTCATAATCTTCAGGAGGTTGCGGACGCCGAGATAGCGTATCTGCAGGATCCTGACATTTCAACGGAAGCTCTTCTCAGGATTGTGAAGGGACCGGACTTTGCTACGGGAGGAATCATCAACATCGATGAGGAATCTCTCCTTCAGATATACGAAACCGGTCTGGGCAAGCTGAGAGTAAGAGGTAAGGTAGAGGTAAGAGATATCGGAAAGGGACGTAAGTCCATTTGCGTAACCGAAATACCTGTTACCATGATCAATTCCACAGAAAAATTTCTTAATACAGTTGCAGAGTTAGTCCGTAAGGGAACCCTTCCGGCTGTTGTTGATATTGCCGATAGAGGCGATAAGGAAGGCGAGTGTCTCTGCATAGACGTGAAGAAGGGTACCACGGAAGAAGAGATCCAGAAGATCATCAACATCCTTTACAAGAAGGCAGGTCTGGAGGATACCTACAGCGTCAACATCAACTGTATCTACAATAAAAAGCCTGAGGTAATGGGACTGAGACGAGTTCTCGAGACCTATACCGAGTATAAGTGGCAGGTTTATAAGGACAAGTATCAGGCTCTGAAGGCGGAGCAGGAAGATGTAAAGGAAGTTAAGACAGGTCTCCTGGAGGCTGTGGATGTTATCGACCTTATCATTGAGATCCTCCGCGGTTCCCAGAATACAAAGGATGCCAAGGACTGTCTGATGTACGGTAAGACCGACAATATCAAGTTCAGATATAAGGGATCGGAAATGGATGCGAAAGAGCTGCATTTCACGGAAAGACAGACGGAAGCCATCCTTGCCATGAGACTGCAGAAACTCATCGGTCTGGAAGTGGACGTACTGAGAAAGGAACTGGCTGAGGCAGAGAGACTTCTTGCCAGATACACAAGACTTCTCGAGTCCGACCGCGAGATGAAGAAGCAGATGATCTCCGATATCGAGGAGCTTAAGAAGAAGTATGCTATTCCGAGAAGAACGGTCATCGAGAACCTGGGTGAAGTCATCGTTGCCAAGGAGAAGGCCGTAGCTACGGAAGAGACGGTTCTCCTGGACAGATTCTTCTATATCAAGTCCGCACCAAGAGCGGTATTCATGAAGAATCAGGAAACACCGTATAAGTTTGCCGTTAACTGTATGAGCGATGACAGAGTGGCTCTTTTCGACAGTGACGGAATGGTACATATAATCAAGGTTTCGGACATCCTGAAGAAGCAGACCAAGAAGGATAAGAAGTTCAGGATAACGGACAAGGGTATACAGATATTCGAGTTCTGCGGCATGAACGCGGATGCGGATGTGGTTGCCATGATGGCCGTATCGGAACTGAATCCTGCCGGCACAATGGCTGAGGAAAGTGACGGCAAGGCACCTGCGGCACCGGTGGAAGCAGTACCGGAAGTTATGATGGACTTTGATGATATGGTGGACGGAAGCCTGTCCGGCGGAAGCTTGGAAGAGCTTGAAGCAGGCGGAGACTTCAGTGCACCTGTAGAATACGATGCGGAGACGGATTACACCGATACCGACGTAGGAGGAATGAACATCGGAAGAAATCTCATCTTCGTAACAGAAGAAGGTAAGGCCAAGAGAGTAAATGCGGCCCTCTTCGACACGGCAAGAAAGACCGCTGCGGCTATCAAGTCAAAGCCTGTATTTGTAGGCTTCGAAGATGACTATGTAGTAGCGGAAACAGCCGACGGATACTCCATAAAGGTTAAATCCAGCGAGCTTCCTGTTCAGGGTAAGGGAGCAGGAGGAGTTACTCTTATATCTCTCAGAAAGGGTGATAAGGTTGTCAGCGCCATGAGCGGAAGCAATTCTGACAGCTTCAAGGATATCAGCCTGTCTGATATGAAGGCGGTAAAACGCGGAGGAAAGGGAAATAAGAAGGGGAAATAACAGATGGCAGCAAAACAGGATTATAATTCAGAAGCGATAAAGGTCCTTAAGGGCCTTGAGCCGGTCAGACTGAGACCGGGTATGTATATCGGAAGCACGGGACGTACAGGTCTTAATCACCTTGTACAGGAGCTTATAGATAACGCAGTTGATGAGCACCTGGCGGGCTTCTGCAAGAATATAAAGGTCATTCTCAACGAGGACGGTTCAGCCACCGTTGAGGACGACGGAAGAGGAATCCCGGTGGATATGCATCCTACCGAGAAGAAGAGTGCGGAACGAGTTGTATTTACGGTACTTCACTCAGGCGGTAAGTTCAACGATTCCATATATAAGATAAGCGGTGGTCTCCACGGTGTAGGTTCCGCCGTAGTAAATGCACTTTCAAAGAAGCTCATAGTAGATGTATACAGAGACGGAAATGTATATCATGATACATACGAATACGGAAAGCCGACCACAAAACTTCTGGACGGACTTCTTCCGTGCGAGCCTATAAGAGGAAAGAGAACCGGAACCAGCGTAACGCTCTATCCGGATGATACTATCTTCGAGACCGTAAGATTCAAGTCGGCTGCCATAAGACAGAGACTTAAGGAGACATCTTATCTCAATCCGCAGCTTTCGATCACTTACGAAAACAGACGTGACGGATATCCGCCTGAAACATTCCATCAGCCGGGAGGACTGGTAAGCTTCGTAGAAGATATATCTCAGGATCTTACCAAGACCTCGCCTGTGGTTTCCATTTCCGGCGAGAAGAACGGCATTGCGGCGGACATAGTATTCGTAGCTACCGAAGACGGAGACGAGAATGTTATCGGATTCACCAATAACATCACCAATCCGGAAGGCGGTACTCACGTAACCGGATTTAAGTCCGCATTTGCAAAGATCATAAACAATTATGCGAGAAATGAACTCGGAGTCCTGAAGGATAAGGATCCGAACCTTTCGGGTGCCGACATCAGACAGGGTATGCAGACCATCATTTCCGTAAAGCATCCGGACCCTCAGTTCGAAGGTCAGACCAAGACCAGATTGTCCAATACGGATGTGACAAATGCGGTGGACGCCATCATGAGAGAGCAGCTCACCGTATACTTCGACAGAAACTACGATGTCTTAAGAGACATAGTCGATAAGGCTGTAGAGACCGCAAAGGAAAAGGCAAAGTCCAAGGCAAAGGTCAACCTCAGCAAGTTCTCCTTCGAGGGCAACGGAAAGCTGGTACGTCAGGAAAGCAACGAGTCCGAGAAGTGCGAGATCTTCATAGTCGAGGGTGATTCCGCCGGCGGCTCAGCAAAGACAGCCCGCAACAGAAAGTATCAGGCCATACTTCCTCTCAGAGGTAAGATCCTCAACGTAGAGAAGGTGCCTGTAACAAAGGTTCTGGAGAATGCCGAGATCAAGGCCATGATCAACGCCTTCGGATGCGGATTCTCACAGGGCTTCGGAAATGACTTCGATATATCAAAGCTTAACTACAATAAGATCATAATCATGACGGATGCCGACGTGGACGGAGCTCATATCGCAACACTGCTCCTTACATTTTTCTACAGGTTCTATCCGGATCTTATAAACGAAGGACATATATACATCGCCATCCCTCCTCTTTACAGAGTAGGAGAGGGCAAGAACATGAAGTATCTGTATTCGGATGATGAGCTGAACAAGTACAGAGCGGCTCATAAGGGCAAGTTCACGATACAGAGATACAAGGGTCTCGGAGAGATGGATGCAAGCCAGCTTTTTGAGACTACAATGGACCCGGAAAGCCGTGTTCTGAAGCAGGTTTCTATCTCCAGTGTGGCGGAAGCAAGCTCTATTACAAAGACTCTTATGGGTACCGAAGTAGCCCCTAGACGTGCCTATATTGAGGAAAACAGCAGAGATGCGAACATAGATATGTAAAAATGTTGCAAAAAACACTAAAATTATGGCAGATTTGTTACATTTTTATAAAAAAAATAAGCTATTTTGTAAGAAATAGATTGAAATAACGCCCGATAACAAGTATAATCATTGTAGTCGCAAAGAACGACATAATATCATATGTATTGAGAGGTAAAACACTATGAACAAGACAGAACTTGTAACAGCTATTGCTGCAGAGACAGGTCTTTCAAAGAAGGATGCTGAGGCAGCAGTAAAGTCATTCGTTAATGTTGTATCTACAGAGCTTCAGAACAAGGGTAAGGTACAGCTTATCGGTTTCGGTACTTTCGAAGTTGGTGAGAGAAAGGCTAGAACAGCTCGTAACCCACAGACCGGTGAGGCTATCAAGATCAAGGCAGCAGCAGTTCCTAAGTTCAAGGCTGGTGCAGCTCTCAAGGAGCTTGTTAATACAAAGCCTAAGAAGTCAGCAAAGAAGAAGTAATTCAGTAAAGCTGATTGTTACAAGTAATTAAGAGGGGCAGAGGTCAAAACCTCTGCCCGTTTCTTTTTTAAGACAAAAAATATTTACAGAGGTTTTAACATCAATGGACATTATTAAGAAGATCGCAGGTGAACTTGAAGTAAAGGAGGGACAGGTTAAAGCGGCAGTTGAACTCCTGGATGACGGTTGTACGGTGCCTTTCATCGCACGTTATCGTAAGGAGAAGACAGGAGCTCTGAACGACGAACAGCTCAGAACTCTTTATGACAGACTCACATTTCTCAGAAATCTCGAAGAGAGAAAGGCTACTGTTATATCCACTATCGAAGAGCAGGGTAAGATGACTCCGGAGCTTATGAAAGCTATCGAAGAGGCAGAGACCATGGTAGCTCTCGAAGATATTTACAGACCATACAAGCCAAAGAGAAGAACAAGAGCAACTATCGCGAAAGAGGCAGGACTTGAGCCTCTTGCAAATCTCATATATATGCAGCTGAACAAGAAGCCTATCGCTGTTGAGGCTGAGGCTTACATTTCCGAGGAGAAGGGAATCGAAACAGTTGAAGCGGCTCTTCAGGGAGCTTCGGATATAATCGCCGAGAACATTTCCGACGATGCGGATTACAGAACATGGATAAGAGACATAACCGTTAAGAAGGGTATCCTCGTATCCACAGCAAAGGATCCGGAAGAGAAGTCCGTATATGAGAACTACTATGACTTCCATGAACCTGTATCAAAGATGTCCGGTTATAAGACATTGGCGGTGAACAGAGGCGAGAAGGAGAAGATCCTTACGGTGACTATAGAAGCACCGGAAGAGGATATACTCAAGTATCTTGAGAAGAAGGTTGTTGGCAAGGACGACTGCGATACGGCAGAGCTTCTCAAGGCAGCGGCAGCCGATGCATATGAAAGACTTATCGCTCCATCCATCGAAAGAGAGATAAGAAATGCACTTACAGAGGATGCGGAAGACGGAGCTATCAAGGTATTCGGTAAGAACCTGTCACAGCTTCTCATGCAGCCTCCTATCAGCGGACGTACAGTACTCGGCTGGGATCCGGCTTTCAGAACAGGATGTAAGCTTGCTGTTGTGGATGAGACGGGAAAGGTTCTTGATACCACAGTCGTATATCCTACAGCACCTACAACTCCGGAAAAGATCCGTGCAGCCAAGGAAACGGTTAAGCGTCTTATAAAGAAACACAACATATCTCTTATATCCGTAGGTAACGGAACAGCTTCCCGCGAGTCCGAGCAGATCATCGTGGAGATGCTTAAGGAGATACCTGAAAAGGTTGAGTATGTGATAACCAACGAAGCAGGTGCTTCGGTTTATTCCGCAAGTGCCCTTGCAACAGAAGAGTTCCCTGAATTCGATGTAGGACAGAGATCCGCAACATCCATCGCAAGACGTGTTCAGGATCCTCTTGCAGAGCTGGTTAAGATAGATCCGAAGTCCATCGGTGTAGGACAGTATCAGCATGATATGAATCAGAAGAAGCTTGGCGAGTCCCTGTCAAATGTAGTCGAGGACTGCGTAAACAGCGTTGGTGTGGATCTTAATACAGCATCCGTATCTCTTCTTACATACATTTCCGGTATCAATAAGAATGTGGCTAAGAACATAGTCGCATACAGAGAAGAGAACGGAAGATTCGATAACAGAAAGGAACTTCTCAAGGTTCCGAAGCTGGGAGCAAAGGCTTACGAGCAGTGTGCCGGATTCCTGAGAATCCACGGCGGAAGCAATCCTCTGGATGATACAGCCGTACATCCGGAAAGCTACGAAGCAGCAGGCAAGCTCCTTAAGTCCGTGGGAGATGATACCGCAGCTCTCGGAAAGCTTGATAAGAACGAGAGAAAGAAGCTGTCGGGCGAACTGGGAATCGGTGATATAACTCTTGATGATATGATAAAGGAACTTATGAAGCCGAGCCGAGATCCTCGTCTCGACATGCCGAAGCCTATACTCAGAAGCGACGTTCTCGATATCAAAGACCTTGAGGTGGGAATGGTACTTAAGGGAACGGTCAGAAATGTAATCGACTTCGGTGCCTTCGTGGATATCGGTGTACATCAGGACGGACTGGTTCATATATCTCAGCTGACAGATAAGAAATTCGTAAAGCATCCTTTGGACGTGGTAAGCGTCGGAGATGTGGTTGATGTTAAGATCATTAATATTGATACACAGAAGAACAGAATAGGATTATCCATGAAAGGGATTTAAATATGAATGCCGGTGAAGTGTGGAGTATTTTAGGAATTGAAGAAACAAAGGACCAGGACAGCATAATAGCCGCTTACAGAGCAAAGGTCGTAAGTGTTAATCCGGAAGATGATCCGGAGGGATTCAAGCGCCTGAGAGAAGCTTTTGAAGAAGCTATGAACATGAGCCAAAACGAACAGGGGGAAGATTCGGGCTCAAGAGCTGCCGCAGATCCGAAGTTTCAGCCTTTTGTCGACAGAATGACAGAGGCCTATGATGATATTGAAGCAAGAATAGATATAGATACCTGGAAGGACATCTTCAGTGATCCTTTATGTAATGATCTGGATACAGCGGATCAGGCCAGAGAGGAATTCCTGAAGCTGGCCCTGGACAGGTTTTACATGCCTCACGAGGTATGGAAGCTGGCGGACGATACTTTCTCCGTCAGTCTTGAAGCTGCGAATCTGAAGGAAGTCTTTCCTGCGGATTTCATGGACTATGTTACATTTCACATGCAGAACGAAGACTTCTTCGAGTACAGCTATATCATGCCGAGAAGCAGATATAACGAACTTATCGAAGAAACAGGCATAACCATACCGGAGCTTCATAACAGAGAGACGGATTATAAGCTGGCGGAGTATATCTGCCACTACGATAATTACATCAGGGAAGCCGCAGTGGTGATCCAGCCTATAGAGGATATCAATGCGGTAAGAAAGAGCGAGAATCCGGAGGCGATACCTCCGAATGTGGAGCCGGAAGCTCTTAACAGACTTTACAGTGCGGTACGCATGTTCCTTACATCGGATATATGGCATCCGATGGAGTATACGGGAATGATGAGGCTCATGGATGACGAAGGCCGTTACGAGGAAGCCTACGCCATGGCCCGCGGCATACTTACCACAAGGCTTAAGGATTTCATGGACATATACGGCAAGACAAACGCCTGCTATGTGATCGTGAACCATGCCCTGATAAATGCGATCAATCCGGATATCGAACCGGAGAGACGCAACCATCCGCTTATATCGGAAGAGGATATGACTCTGATCGGGGAAACACTGGATGAGGTGCTGGAAGAAAGAGAAAGATTCAATCTGGCTCTTCGTGCAAAGATCATGCTGCTCTGTCTTAAAGGAGAGTATGAGGATGCAAATGAAGTCCTGCTGAAGCTTTTCGAAGTGGACAACCAGAATTCCGACGCAGCCATACTGCTTCCGTACATCAACAACAAGCTGGTGGAATACTATGCGGATAAGGCAGCTGCGGAACCGGATAAGCTCAAGCATAAGATAGATAAGTGCTGGAGTCTCTTCAGATGCGACAGAAAGGAAGAGGCTATCGCAGAACTGGAAGCGCTTTCCGATATAGATCCGGAGAACGACCTTTATATCGATTACTGCAACCTCATCGGAAGATGCTACAGCAGGATCGACGATTTCCAGAAGGCCGAGCCATTCCTTACGGAATGGATGCTGAGACTGGAAGCTATTGAGGAAAGATACAGTAAAGATCCGAACAGCGTTAATGAAGAAGACGCCAAGAGACTGAAGAGGATAGGATACAGCTATTATCTTCTGGGAGCGGCCAAGTTCAAGCTGGACGATCTGGAAGAAGCCGAAAGATATATAAAGCTTTCCGTAGAGAAAGAGAAGGATGAGGTGGATATACCTTATTATCTCGAAACTCTCGGAGTTCTCTATCATCAGAAGCAGGACTACGGTGCTGCCATGGACGTATGGAACAGGATGTTAGAGATGAATAAGTACAATGTCTCCACTTATATCCACAGGCAGGAGACCGCATTTAAAATGCGTGACGCCCAGCTGGTCATCGACGATTACCATGTGATATACCAGCATGCGCCTCAGTATCCGAAGTCATATTATCTTGCGGCTAAGATCTTCTATATCTACGATCATAACGAAGATCTGGAAGATGTATTCGCAAAGGCCGAGGCGGCGGGAGTGCACAGTTCATCCCTGGACCTTGTAAAGGCGGATCACTATAAAGAGATGAATAAGACCGAGGAAGCCGGCCTGATATATAAGGAACTGGACAGTCAGCTGGCAAAGGGAGAGGGAGACCTGGAAGAGTATGAGACTCTCAGGGATTATTACCTTTCAGCAGGTCATTATAAGAATATAATCAACGAGTCACCTGAAGAGTATTATAATGCGGGACTTGCTAAGTTCCCTGAGGATGCGGCGCTTAACTACGCAAAGGGACTCTGGCTTTACGAGTCGGACAAGTATGCGGAAGCGGAGCAGTTCTTCAAGAAGACTCTGGAATACAATCCGAGACATCATGCAGCCAATAACAAGCTGTCACGTCTTTATTCCGATATCTACGATGATACGGAGAATCCGGAGAAGTATACTCAGGCGGTGGAATATGCCACAAAGCAGCTTCAGAACAATGATGACGACTATTACTATGTGGAGAGAGCGCTGCTTTACTCTGCAGGTTACGAGTTTGAAAAGGTTATCGAAGACTGTGACAAGGCCATAGAAAAAGACGAAAGCAATTACTATGCATACAATGCAAGAGGCTATGCATACATGATGCTGGAGGATTATAAGAATGCCGAAGACAGTTTCATGACAGGCGTAAGGCTTATGAAGGATGTGGATATCAGCGATAAGCTGGTAAACCTTTATCATAATCTGGCCAGATGTTATGAAATGCAGAACAAGTTCAATGAGTCCATAACCGTACTCATGAATATAATCAATCTGTTCGGCGAGAATATAACCGTTCACAGCAGGATCATGAGAGCCCTCCGCAGAGCCGGAAGATATGACGAATCCGTAGCCGAAGCGGAAAAGATGTTCAGATATCATCAGCAGAAGTTCAACGAAACCCAGAACGAATGGTATCTGCAATATATGTTCGATGATTATGTAGAGATGCTCCGAGCAAGGATCGATCAGGGAGATCCGAGAAAGATCAACTTTATAAAGAACGAGAGAATCATGAAGATGGTAAGCGACAACCGTCTTCTTACGGCAAGAAGAGCCATAAAGAACGATAATGTAACGGCAAATATACTGGCTAAGCTTGCAAGCGTGGAATATTACGACGAGAGAGATTTCAAGAAGGCTTATAAGACTTACGAAAAAGCCTATAATCTGCTTGTTCCGGTATCCGCTGTAAAGGATAACAACATGAGGAATACCCTCATCGATATCTGTATCGAAATGGGCGGTGCCGCATGGAGACTGGGCAAGTACGATAAAGCAAAGAGGCTGGGAGAAATCGCAGTGGAGACCATTCAGAGAATGTCGGGTTCGGTGGACAACTATCTGAATTACCACAGAAGTTCAGCATACAGAAGAAAGGACTTCGCCATGGTACTGGCCATAATGGGCAGAACGGATGAGGCGATAAACCTTGCAAAGTCGGTAATAGATGCCCGCAGATGTTCCTTCTGCAGACACAGCGCCTGTTATGAAGCTTATCTCTCTCTTGCCAAGATATGTGAATTTCAGAATGACAAAGCGGGAGCTTTGGAGTATTATAGAAAAGCAAACGAAATTGGTAGAGATGACAGTGAAGTGATCAAGGCTATGATCACATTCACAGGAGGTAGAAATTGATAATCGGAATTGATCTCGGTACGACCAACAGTCTCGTTGCGTATTATACCGACGAAGGACCGAAGGTGATACCGAACAGATTTGGCGATGTGCTTACACCGTCAGTAGTAAGTATAGATGAAAATGATCAGATTTATGTAGGTAAGACTGCTATCGAGAGAATGCAGCTTTATCCGGAAACAAGTGCAGCTGTATTTAAGAGAAGCATGGGTTCGGATAAGAAGTTCGATCTGGGCAGCAAGCAGTTTACGGCAGAAGAGCTTTCAAGCTTTGTACTCCGTTCCCTTAAGGAAGATGCGGAGACCTTCTTAGGCGAAGAAGTTACCGAAGCGGTTATATCGGTACCTGCATATTTCAACGATATGAGAAGAAAGTCCACAAAGAGAGCGGGAGAGCTGGCAGGACTCAAGGTTGAGAGAATCATCAGTGAGCCGACAGCAGCTGCTATCGCTTACGGACTTTATAACGATACAAAACCGGCAAAGAATCTTGTATTCGATCTGGGCGGCGGTACATTTGACGTATCCATACTGGATTACTTTCCGCCGATACTGGAAGTAAGAGCCGTAGCGGGAGATAACTTCCTGGGGGGAGAAGACTTCACGGCGGTTCTGGAGAGAATGTTCTATGAGAAGAACGAGAACATTCGTAAGGAATCTCTGGAATATCGTGAACTGAAGCTCATCCACAGACAGGCCGAGCTGGCAAAGAAGAGCTTTTCGGAATCCGGCACAGCTGTTATGAAGTGCAAGATCGGTGAGGAGATCATCGAAACGGAGATATCCGAAAGAGAATACGATAAGGAATGCGAGGATCTTTACGAGAAGATCAGAGGTCCCGTTAAGAGAGCGCTGGCAGATGCAAAGCTGAAGCTCAGCGATATCGATAAGATAGTACTGGTAGGAGGAGCTACTCGTCTTCCGGGAGTAAGAAGCTTCGTAAGCAAGCTGTTCAAGACTTTCCCGGATACTACAGTAAATCCCGATGAAGCGGTTGCTCTGGGAGCGGCTATTCAGGGAGCCATGAAGGAAAGACGTGAGTCCATCAAGGAAGTGGTGCTTACGGATGTTTGTCCGTTTACTCTGGGTACCGAAGTTTCGGTAGACCTGGGCGGCAACCACAGAGAGTCGGGACATTTCTTCCCGATCATTGAGAGAAATACCGTAATTCCTGCCAGCCGTACGGAAAGATTCTATACGGTAAGAGATGACCAGACAAAGATAGACATCGAAGTGCTTCAGGGCGAAAGCCGTATGGCACGCAATAATCTGCTTCTGGGAACCCTGGAACTTGATGTTCCGAAGGGCAAGGCCGGAGAGCAGTCGGTGGATGTAACATATACCTACGACATCAACTCCATCCTGGAGGTTGAGGTTACGGTAGTTGCCACAGGCAAGAAGATAAGAAAGATCATCAAGGGTCAGTATACGGAGATGACGGACGAGGAGATCGAGCAGAGATTCAAAGAGCTGTCATATCTGAAGATCCATCCGAGGGATCAGGAAGAGAACAAACTCGTTCTTTTGAGATGCGAAAGACTCTATGAAGAGAGTCTCGGAATGGATAGAGAATATATCGAAGAGCAGGTAAGAAAGTTCGAACTTGCGCTTTCATCTCAGGATAAGAGGATGATCGAGAAGGAAAGAAAAGCGCTTACTGCATTTCTCGATGAATGGGAAAAAGGTGAGTTTTAGCAGGACATTATACGTTAACGTTTGTTAAATTGTACAAAAATTGTGCTAAAAATTTAACAATACTATCCAAAATGGAGAAAATAGTGTGACGTATTGAAAAATTGTTAAAAAAATATTACAATTCAGTTCGTAAACTTCAGTAATTTTTAATAACGTATTAGTATGTTTTGTTAAAACGGAGGAAATCAAAAATGGCAGTTAAGAAGGCAAGCGTTAAGGATCTCGCAGAGAAGGCAGCAGCAGCTAAGAAGGCTGAGGCTAAGGTTGAGGTTAAGGAAGAGGCTAAGGTAGAAGCACCTAAGGCTGAGCCTGCAAAGAAGGAAGAGGCTCCTAAGGCAGCAGCTCCTGCAAAGAAGGAGGAAGCTCCAAAGGCAGCAGCTAAGAAAGCACCTGCAAAGAAGGCAGCAGCTAAGAAGGAAGCAGCTCCAAAGGCAGCAGCTAAGAAGGCACCTGCAAAGAAGGCAGAGGCTCCAAAGGCAGCAGTTAAGAAGGGCAAAGAAGACAGCAGCTAAGAAGTCTACAGTTAATCTTTTCGTTCAGTATCAGGGCGGAAACGTTGCTACAGATGATCTTGTAAAGAAGGCTCTTGAAGTTTCAGGAAAGAAGACAGTTAAGGAGCTCAACGTTTACTATCAGCCTGAGAACAACATCGTATACTTCACAGCAGATGGCGAGAACGGTTCTTTCAACTACTAAGATTTGCTTTTTTGAATAATAAATTAAGCGACAGGTTTTTGGCCTGTCGCTTTTTTAATGTCTTATTCGGTTCAAAGGGTTTAGTTTTCTTCGGCTCCGCGGAGCTTGATGATAGGTGAACCCTTTCCGTTTATATAGTCGCCGGTGATGGTTACCGATCCGATGGTGTCGTCACGAGGTACCATGTACATGATATCCAGCATGAAGTCTTCCATGATGGAACGGAGTGCTCTTGCACCGGTCTTTCTTTCGGCTGCCTTTTCCGCGATAGCGGCATAGGCTGAGTCGTCAAACTCAAGTTTAACCTCATCCAGTCTGAGGAGCTTCTGATACTGCTTAACGATTGCATTTCTAGGCTCCTTAAGGATTCGCTCATACATTTCCTTATCAAGGGCATCCAGTGTGAAGATCACAGGAAGACGTCCTATAAACTCAGGAATCATACCGAAGCTTCTGAGATCATCGGTTGTTACGTAGGAGAGAAGCTTTTTATCGTTATCCAGTTCGGAACGAAGCGGTGCACCGAAGCCCATGGAGGACTTGGCTGCAAGACGTTCCTTGATGATGTCTTCGATATCAGGGAAGGCACCGCCGCAGATGAAGAGGATATTTGTGGTATCCATCATAGTGGTAGGTGTCATGGCATTCTTGCTTCCCGATCCTACAGGTACTTCAACCTCGGCACCTTCAAGGAGCTTCAGGAGTCCCTGCTGAACGGCCTCGCCGCTGACATCACGTGAACGCTGTTCCTGTTTCTTGGCTATCTTATCGATCTCATCGATGAAGACGATTCCGTGCTCGGCTCTTTCCACATCGTTATCCGCTGCGGCAAGAAGCTTTGAAAGTACACTTTCTACGTCATCACCGATATAACCTGCTTCCGTAAGAGAAGTAGCATCGGTAATGGCAAGCGGTACATCCAGGATCTTTGCTATGGTCTTTACCAGGTAAGTCTTTCCGCATCCTGTAGGTCCGATCATGAGCATGTTGGACTTTTCGATCTCTACATTATCAAGATCGTCCGGATCGTTCTTTGACTTAACTTCTTCGGAGAAGACTCTCTTATAGTGGTTATATACGGCAACCGATATAACCTTCTTGGCATATTCCTGACCTACCACATCCAGATCCAGAAGTTTCTTGATGTCATGAGGTGCCGGGAGATCCTTGAGAGACTTGATCTTTCCGGTTGAATCCGTCTTATCGTTCGCAGCCGATGCTTCGGCTGACTTGTTTGAATCGTTTTTTCTCTTCTTAACCTTCTGAGAATTCGGAATATCCATGTTAGGGAAGATCATATTCATGTTGTCTATTCCCGGGATATTTCCGAGGATTGAGAAAGGACTGTTATTGATCTGATTGAGAGTCTTATTGATGCAGTCCGCACATACATTTACACCCTTTGAAAGAGTGATGAGTTTTCCGGCCTGTGACTCTGGACGCTTGCACATATAACAGTACTTTTCGTATTCGTCGTCGTTGTTGTTATTGTTGTTTCCGTTATTGTCCGGCATATTATTCCTCCGATTTGTTCTGCCCCCCTGCGAGCATACTTGTATACTTTCTATATTTATGCCGTTTATTATAACAAAACTCTGTAAGACTTTACAATATTGAAATGAACGTCCGTTAGTGATAAAATTCGCGGATAGGAGGATTATAAAGTATGACAAAGATTGTAGCCCATAGGGGCGCTTCATATCTGGCGGGAAGGGACAACACATTGGAAAGCTTCAGACTGGCTATCGAGCTGGGCGCAGATATGGTAGAATTTGATGTAAGAAGCACGAGGGACAACGTGCTTGTGGTATTTCATGACAGTACATTTGCGGATTCGCCGATATCATGGCT
>CACZHN010000041.1 GCA_902780985.1 uncultured Lachnospiraceae bacterium
GCTTCTGTTTCGGTTTCTGTTTCAGCATCTGTTTCAACCTCCGCTACCGCTTCGGTCGCCGCTTCCGTAGTTTCGGCCTTTACATTCCCGGCGGTGCATCCTGCAACGGTGATAACCATCATTGCCGCTATCATAGAGCCGGATACGTATTTCAGTTTTCCTTCAAGCTTTCTTATCATAGTTTTTCTCCGATTAATTTAATACTATCTTATCAAGTATGTCATGTATATCAGCATCTTCCATGTCATCAAAATAGATGAATCCGTTGAATTTGTCATAGGACAGCATAACGTAGGTTCTTACATCCGGATCCGGATCTCCTTCTTCTTCCGGCACGAATCCGGTCCTAAGATCATCTACAAGTGTAAAATCTATTCCCTGAGCGGATATATAATGTCTGGTATTTGCAGATTCAATAAGACATACGCTGTATAACGAATCATCCGAAGCACCCGGCATATAACTCTGTGAAAGATATACCCTATGTCCCTTGTAATCAAATATTGAAGTCAGCTCCTTATCCATAGGTTCTCCTTCCGACGGTTTATCGCCGCTCATAACCCTTGTTTCCACATATGTTATGCTGGTCGGAGTTCCCACCGGTTCTGAAAGCAAATTATCGAATATCGTATCACTTACAGCATCTTCATATGTGTGATAACTGTAATAAGTGTTATGATACATGCCGTTTGTCAGGACTTCCTCTTTGGAATACCATAGCTCATCCGTAGATTCCTCGGTACCCAGCTGTTCTACAGGCACCTTCTCCCATTCCCCGGCAAGTTCCTCATCGTTCTGGGTTCCGTTAACAGTGATACCGTGTTCCGTTACATTTGATTCCTTCAGTAAATAACTTGCCGCCAAAACACCGCCGGTTCCCGCAACGGAAAGGATAAGGAAGAATACTGCCGCCTTGATCACCCATGATACCGGCCTGCGTGCATCCTTTAATCTCTTTATTGTTTCGGATTTATCTCTGTCATCTCTGTCTGTCTTCCTGAGCTTTTCAATCAACGCTGTATTTACATCTTCCCCCGGAATATATGAAGGACTGAGTGCATCTTTTAGTCTTATATCCATGCTTTTATCTGTCATAATCCATTTTCTCCTTCAATATTTTTCTCGCCTTATTCATCCTGCTTTTAACTGTTCCCGCAGGAATCCTAAGTGCATTGGCAATATCTGTAATTGACATTTCCTCCATGTAGTACATGAGTATCACTACCCGGAACTTGTCCGGCAGTTCAGCCACCGCTTTTCGGAGCATGTTCCTCTCCGCGCTGCTTATCACCTCATCTTCCACGGATCCTCTGATGTCAGCTATCTGCTCCACCTCTTCGTCGTCAAGGTAGGCCGTTCCCGCATTTTTCTCTCTGCGGGCCTTCTTTCTTCTGACATTGTTCCAAATATTGGATGCAATGGTGATAAGGTACGACTTGGGATTACCGTCTTCTTTCATCTCATCTTTTTCAAATGCCACCAGGAAGGTCTGCTGATACAGATCCTCAGCATCCTCCTTGTTCCTCGTCAAATATAAACAGAAGGAGTAAATATCCCTGCCGTAAAGCTCTATGTACTTTTCAAAAACTGTTGATTCCATGTCATTCTCCCAACAACGTTGTCAGCTTACATACATATATTTTCAGCCGAAAGAGAAAAGTTCATATTTATTTAACCAAAAAGAACAGAAGGTTTTCCCTTCTGTTCCTTAAATCATTTATTAAGGGAAATGTGATCTCCCCTGGCAATCTCGACTTTATAGCCGATCCGCTCCATTCTGGCTTCGATGCAGCCACGGCACTCGGCGGATGTATCACCTGTACATATTTTGTTGTCGTAAAGCATGTAGTTCTTTCTGACCTCTGTCGGCGAAAGATTCGGCATGATTACATTTGCTCCCGCAAGAACTCCTTCTTCTCTGCCTCGCGGATTTATGGTTCCCAGAGCTGTTGTGGCCGGAAGAAGTACCTCCGGAAGCATCAGCCTTGAGAGACTGAGAAGGAAAAGCGTGAGCTCGTAGGAGCCCTTCGGCATATCCCTGAACGGGGTATCCTTATGAGGGAGGAACGGTCCGATGCCGATCATTTCAGGCTTAAACTCTCCCATAAATACCATGTCTTCGGCTATGCAGTTCACCGTCTGGTAAGGCGAACCTACCATGATGCCGCAGCCGGTCTGGAAGCCCAACTCCTTCAGGTCCTGCAGACATCTCATTCTGTTCTTCCATGACATGTTTTCCGGATGAAGCTTTCCGTAATGCTCTTCGTCCGCTGTCTCATGGCGGAGCAAGTATCTGTCGGCGCCCGCTGCCTTGTATGCCGCATATTCCTCACGGGACTTCTCTCCGATGGAAAGTGTCACGGCGCAGTCAGGGTATTCCTTCTTCAATGTGGATACGATACGGCAGATGTCATCGCAGCTGTAGGTAAGATCCTCGCCGCTCTGCAGCACGAATGTTCTGAAGCCGTACTGATAACCCAGTCTGCAGCATTCCAGAATCTCGCCCTCGGTAAGCCTGTATCTTTCCACGCAGGAGTTGCCCGCCCTGATACCACAGTAATAGCAGTCGTTCTTGCATATATTGGAGAACTCCACTATACCTCTTATAAATATGCTCTTCCCGTAAACCTTATCCGCAACGGCACGAGCCTTCTGACCCGCATAAACCCTGTCCTCCTCCGTATAGGTTCCGAGAACCGTTATCCATTCCTGATGACTGAGAGTATGCTCAACTTCTAATTTATCTATTAATTTTTTTACTGTAATATTGCTCATAATTCCATACCGTGAATACATAACCTCCGTCCCCGAGTGTCATTATACTAACTTTTGGAGGTCGGGGAAGACGCCCAGGCTTCTGTGAAGGATGCCCTTCATAAATGCAATGGCTACACCATAGTTGGTGAACGGGATGCCTGCATCTTCGGCACACTTCATACGATATACCATCTCGCGGGCTGACAGCATACATCCGCCGCAGTGGATGATAAGTTTATATTCGGACAGATCCTCCGGGAACTCGGTGCCGGAGCTGGTCACTATCTCTATGTTCTTGCCGGTCTTCTGCTTCAGGAAGCGCGGCAGCTTTACTGTTCCGATGTCGTTGCACTGTCTGTGGTGTGTACAGCCTTCGCTGATGAGGACTTTATCACCGTCCTCTAAGGTATCGATGGCAGCCGCTCCGCGGACTGCTGTATCCAGAAAGCCCTTATATCTGGCCATAAGGATCGAGAAAGATGTAAGCTGAATATCCTCAGGGACTATGCTGCTTACAAGTTCAAATGCCTGGCTGTCGGTGATGACAAGATCCGGCTTCGGATTCATTTTCTCGAGAAGCGCCGCAAGTTCTGTCTCTCTTGTAGAGATTGAGTACGCTCCGGACTCGAGGATATCTCTGATAGCCTGCTGCTGAGGAAGTATCAGTCTTCCCTTCGGCGCCGACTCATCTATCGGAATAACAAGAACTATGGACTGCTCGGGCTCGATGATGTCACCCACCAGGCGGACCGTCGGGACGTCTGTGCTGACGCTGCGTCCTATAAGTTCCTTAAGTTCGTATATATTGATCTTCTCCGTAGCGCTGACATAGATTACATTTCCCTTTGTCTCTTCTGCCGGAATATCTCTCAGATCGGACTTGTTCTTTACGATAACGTAAGGAAGATTCTTATCTTCGAAAATCTTTACAAGTTCCTGCTCGGAAGCATCAAGATCTCTTGTGGCATCCGTAACAAGAACGGCTATATCTGTCTTATTGAGTATCTGCTTTGTCTTTCTTACTCGCAGTTCTCCCAGCTCTCCGGAATCGTCGAAGCCCGGTGTATCCGTAATGACCACCGGTCCCAGAGGCAGAAGTTCCATTGCTTTCGATACCGGATCCGTTGTGGTTCCCAATGTATCAGAAACAACCGCCAGGTCCTGTCCCGTGACTGCATTTACCAGACTGGACTTACCCGCATTTCTTTTTCCGAAAAAACTGATTCTCAGGCGCTCGCCTGAAGGTGTATCATTAAGGCTCATGTTAAAACTCCTTTGCAACTCGCTTATGTGCCTGTCTACTTTTTACCTGTCAGATAGTATACAGCAAGTGCCGTACGATGTGAAAGGTTTTCTTTTGCGAGAATATTTGTGATATAGTTCTTAACCGTTCCCTCGGAGATAAAGAGTTTTGCGGCGATCTCCTTGTTGGAGAGGCCTTCCGCTACGGCCTTTACGATATCCATCTCCCTTTCGGAGTAGCCTTCCGCGTTAAATGCACTGCTCCCCGACGCTGCCGGCCCGGACTCGGCCTTACCTGCCAGAGTCTCCAGAATGCTTTCCTCCATAACACCCGTGCCGTTATATACGGAACGTATCATCTGCTTCAGATGATCCGGAGTATGATTCTTTATCAGATATCCCTTGGCGCCGTTTCTCAGAGCCTGCTGAACCAGCTCGTCATCGTCAAATGTAGTCAGGATCAGAACCTTTCCCAGATCATGCTCCACTATATACTTTGTGGCTTCTATACCGTCCATTACCGGCATCTGGATATCCATAAGGAAGATATCCGGCTTTTCTTTCTCTGCCAGTTCGATTGCTTCTTTTCCGTTGGCAGCCGCTCCCAGCACATCAAAATCGTCATCCACATCCAGGATTATCTTCATGCCGTCGCGTACGAAATCACTGTCATCTGCGATTATTACTTTTATCTTATCCATACTTTATCCCTCTTTCAGCGGAAGCAGCATATTGACCGTAAACCCTGCCCCTGTTTCAAAGTCTATGGTTCCACCGGCAGTTCTGACTCTCTGTCTCATACCGGATATGCCCATTCCGTCCTCTATTTTGTCGCAGCCTACTCCGTTATCGGAAGCCACGCATTTAACCATCTTATTCAGTACGACTATCTTTATATCTATGCGGGTGGCCTTTGAATACTTCATGGAATTGGTCACCGCTTCGAATACATTATCCA
Organism: uncultured Lachnospiraceae bacterium; assembly: GCA_902780985.1. Next base: position 4,958 of record CACZHN010000041.1, read on the forward strand.
GGATGATCTCCCACATGTCGTTCGGGATAACACCGATGTCGCCCTCCGTGACGAACTCGGTCTGAACACCCTTTTCATTGCAATCCGCACAAAGCTCATTAAGCTGGAGAAGTGCCATTTTTTTCTTCTCCGGTCTTTCCTTACGAAGGATCATCCTTATCTCGTCCATTCCGGTACGAAGCTGATCAATAACCGCCTGGATCATGCTTCGTGCCTTGTCCGGATCTTTATCCATGACCACCTTGCTGGCCTCCAGCTGATATATGGATCCGTTGATGTTATGTCCCAGTTTATCGTGAAGGGTCTGGGACAGGTTCGCTCTTTCCTCCAGCACCTTATTCTCGGCCATCAGGATATTTTTCTTGATCTCCGCTTTAACCTCGTACTCGCGGTTTTCCATATCACGCTTCATTCCCTGCTGGGTTTTGGTATCTTCGAGCATCTGCTCCCTGTAAGGAGAAACCACAAAGACATACTGCATGTAGAATACCATGAGCATGGTGATGAGTATAAACATTGTAAGTGTATCTATAGGTGACTCCATAAAAAGCAGCAGATACGGAACCACATAAAACTCCGGGCGGGACTTTACATACATAAGTACATCGTATACCAGCAGACATCCCAGCATGATAAATCCTTTTCCCCCTATATACATGAGCGCGATAAAAAAAGCCGCCGCCGTTGCGTTCAGAAACAGCTTTACCTTTTTTTCAGCCATTTCCTTTAGGGCCATAACCGAAAAAAACAGCGAAACAAGCAGGAGTACCCTAACAGATACTCCTGCGTTTCCGCCATCCTGTAATTCTATCATTCCGTATACAGAGAATGCTAACATCATCACTATACGAACTATTGTGAAATAATTTTCTTTTAGTTGGTCCCCCATGATTCTGTCCTTCTCATTTTGAGTCCCAGACTTCCAAGACTTATAAATACCATTAAATATGCTACTGTAGTACATATTAACATACTAAACGCTTTATTGTCTCCAACGAATATCATTTCCGTTCCTTCCAGGAACCACCTCTGAGGCATCATAAACGATAAAACTTTGATGACTGCCGATGTATGTGTAAGCGGGAAGTAAAGTCCGCTGAGGAGGGAAGACATGCACCATATGGTAAATACGGCTACAGCTCCGCCCATTACGTCACCCATGAGTATTCCCGTAAGCATGCTCAATGTATTGAGTATGAGCCCCATCATAAAGATCATTGCTATAAATTTTGTTCTTCCCATTCCGATATCATCGATATTGAGCATAAAACTGCTGATTCCGGTGATCACCGTCATGATCACTGTAACAGTAAATGAAGTTACGAATTTAGATGTAAAGTATTTGACCGTGCTGGTTCCCGTAAGATTGATCCTCGTCAGAACTCCGTTTTTCTGATCCTTTATGGCAGTGGATGCTACGAAGAATCCCGCAAATACGAATCCGAGTGAAAGAAATGAAAATGCATAACCCATCTGTGCTTTCTGATCAGCCTGCCTCTGTGTGAGTATTCTTCCGTTTCCTCCCCCAACCAAAGTAACACTCTTGGTCGGGATCATCTCATCTTCAGCCTTTAATATCTTTACCGTATCGGTTGCTCCGACACGCTTCATTCTTGAAAACTGGAATTCTATCTCACTTTCGAGAGCCTCATTTCTATCATCATCCGATAGAATATAAATCCTAAGCGCTTCCGCAAACTCTCCTGCCGCAACCCTCTCATCAAAGTCCATAGGGATATACAGGGCAGAACCCATTCTGTCTTCTTCGCTGTCAAAATCAATGTGATCCTGAATAAAATCATCCGTTACATTTTCACCGGATATATCCGCTCTGCATACCGTGAACAGTCCGCTGTTCTGAAGGCTTTCCAGAAAATATTCCGAAAGCTCCGACTTCGATGCGTCATAAACCTTGATCACATATTCTCCGTATCCGCCGTGGTAAGCAACCTTTTCATCCGCGTTCTCCAGTTCCGAAATCTCTTTTACTCCTTCGGAAAATGCTGTGTATGTTGTGTTGAGCTTAAAAATAATTGTTGATAAAACCGGTGTAATGATAAGGAAAAACCAAAGCAGCTTCGTTCTGAGCAAAAGCTTTACGCTTGTTTTAACTAAAGAATTCATGCTCTTCCTCTCTTTCTGATCGTCTCTACTGTAATCGCAATGATCGAACATACGAGAATGATCGCTCCCGTATATATAAATGCACTGGATACATAATCACTGTGTCCCTCTGCCGACAGCTCTGTGAGAGCTCTGTTGATATGATAAATCGGTGATGCAAGCTTCACCTTCATCGGATGCGATGAAAACATATAAGTTTCAAAGCTTCCTCCGTAAAATCCCGCAAACCAAACCAGTCCGAACACTCCGATTATGGTAATTACAACGTTATCAAATAAGCTGTGGACCATAAGTCCCAGTGCAACAGCAGCTGCTGCCGTAATAACTATGAGCGGCACGGATAAAAGCGGTTTTGCCCAATGTACTCCGAATAAAACTATCGAGAGCAGCGCTGAGATAAGAGTACCTGCGCTTACTACAACCGTCATAGGAATAAACTTTCCGAGATAAAGCTTTGCCGGTGAAACATTTGATACATTGAACTTCTTGCTTATCCTGTACTTTTTCTCATTAACGAAAATCCCGGCTCCGCACACTATCGCGCATCCGATGAAATATACAATCTCAACTATTCCGTAATAATCCGCGGAATCAATCGTCTTTTTAAATTCAGGATGCTCAATATGCAGCTCTATCTCATCCGCTCCCGGTAATGCTGTCGCTCTCCTGAAGAATGCACCTACAAAATACTCCAGTACGGTTCCCAGCTGCTCCTCATCCTTGTTCTTATATACATCGTATGAATCATCTTTAAATACTATGAGTCCCGTGAGTTCGTTCTTTCGAACCAGTTCCTCCGGATCTCCCGAAGCATACTCTGTCATGGTGATCTCATTTTCCTCTGCAGCCTTAATCATGGCATCCATCATTTCATCCGGAATATTTTCGCCTTCTACCACATAGCCCGCTTTGATCTCGCCGTCCTCATAGCTTTTCATAAGATCGTTAAATGCACTGGAAAGCACCGCGCTGACGATCAGTGGTGCGATTACGAAAAGCAGTACATTTGTAAAGCTTCTCGCCATAAGCTTTATATTGTTTTTAACTAAATATCTGATCATTTTAGTAATCCCTCAGCTTCTTTCCCGTTAATGTAAGGAATACTTCCTCAAGTGTTATTGTGGAAATGTCATCCACAACCATCTTCTTCAGCTCCTCGCTTGTTCCGATTGCTATAACCTTTCCCTTATCCATTATGGCGATCCTGGTACAGATTGCCTCAACCTCTTCCATGTAGTGGCTTGTGTATATTACCGTCGCGCCGTTCTTGTTGGATTCCTTGATCTTATCGAGGATGAAGTTTCTCGACTGAGGATCGATTCCTACGGTCGGCTCATCGAAGATAAGCAGATTCGGATGATGTCCTATGGCACATGCGATATTCAGTCGTCTCTTCATACCTCCGGAAAATGTCTTGGCATAATCGCCTCTCTTATCCAGAAGTCCTACATATTCAAGTGACTCATCGATTCTTTCCTTAAGCTCGGCACCCTTGATGCCGTAAAGCGAAGTGAACAGCTCTACATTTTCCCAGGCTTTAAGATTTCCGTGGATTGCCAGTTCCTGCGGAATGTAACCCAGCTTATCGATCAGTTCCTTACGGTTCTTTCTGAAATTCTTTCCCATGAACTCCACATTTCCGAGTGTCGGCCTAACGATTCCGGTTATCATATTCATGGTTGTGCTCTTACCGGCGCCGTTGGGTCCGAGAAGTCCGAAGACCTCGCCTTCCTTAATCTCTATATTCAGGTTATCTACAACAACATTACTGCCGTATTTCTTTGTAAGATCCTTTGTCTTAATCATTGTTCCCATATCTGTATCTCTCCGTTCATAAAAATAATGAGTGTGTCATGACTTCTTATCGATTACACACTCATTATATAAATCCGGTATTTTGTTTTGTAGTGAGAAAAGAAATAATCTCAATATGACTAAAGTCACATTGTGTAGTATAATGGAAATGATTCTGGGCTCTATGAAGCCAAGAAGAATCTCAGATAGTGTTATCCGATCATATCAACTATGTCGGCAGGAGCATCGGCAAAGCAGTATGCTCCCTGTTCGATGAGATATTCCTTATCTCTGAATCCCCATAAAACGGAAATGCATGGCAGACCGGAATTCTTCGCTGTGAGATAATCCACCTCGGAGTCCCCCACATAAACCGATTCCTCTTTGGTGCTGCCCAGTTCTTTTAGTGCGGTCTCCACCATATCCGGAGCCGGCTTTCTGTTCACTCCCGGCTGTTCACCGATAGCCACATCTATTAAGTCCCCGAAGAATTTCTTATTCAGTTCCTTCACTGCGGAATCGATCTTGTTGGATACGATGGCCATCCTGTATCCTCTTTTCTTCAGTTCCTTCATCAAGTCGAGGATTCCCTCATAAGGCCCGGTCTTATCCAGACAGTGCTCATCATAATGCTCTTTGAATATCGGAAACATTTCATCCAGAATATCCGTTGATGTTCCTTCCGGAAGAGCTTTTCTGAGTGCTTCCCTCGCACCGTTTCCCACGAATCTGCGGAATTCATCCACGGTACGCTCCGGCATTCCCACTGCCTTAAGCGAGTAGTTCATGGAGCCCGCCAGGTCTTCCAATGTATTTAATACTGTTCCGTCCATGTCAAACACGACTGTCGTGATCTGATGGCCGGTTTTTAATTCATTACCCATTTCGTACTGTTCTTATATCCTTTTCTGTTATGTCCTTTAAACTTTGATATTATCTTCGGGATCAGGTTTACTATCCTGTCGATGGTCCAGCATGCCGCATAGATTATGACTATGATGAGAACGATCTGCAGCAGATAATACTTTCCTATATAGAACCTGACGTTGTTGATATCGAAAAGACGTTCCCATATCACATCACGCATCAGCGGATGTTCGTGGATCATGTATATTCCCAGATTTCCCGCGCTTATTGCATTTATCACCTTTCCCGTACGTCTGAACCTTGTGAGATCCGTCCTCTCGAAGAATCTGAAAATGCATGCGCACTGAAGCACCACCAGCGGATTATCGTTGAATACGATGACCTTCCTTATGTTCTCGTCCGGATAAAAATATACCAGCGCCGTATTTATAAGTCCCAGCGCGATAAATGTAATCAGGTACATCCATCTGCTGCTCAGGAATCCTCTTCCCTCTTCGTGAAGCTTCAGGAAATGATATTTCCTCATAAAGGCTCCCAGCAGGTACATGTATATAAATCCGTAAAGGCTCTTACCTCCCACTGTGCTCACAACCTTGTTGAGACTCAGTATCTCCGTGAAAGGCTCCAGCATGGACAGCGGCTGCCACAGGGAAAATACAAAGAAGAATACTGCCAGCAGGCAGAGGAACTCTTTCCCAGAAAGCTTTTCTATCATCTTATTCAGGAACGGTGACAGCATCAGTACCAGAATGTACAGCGTCATAAAGTACCAGGTTCTGGATAAGAACGGGAAAAATCCCCTGATGTAATCTTCCTTCGTAATGCTCTTCGGATAAAGCATTCCGTATACAACCGGTATGGCAAGGGAATAGAAATACATCGGCAGGTAGCACTTAAGCAGCCTTTTCACGTTGAATCCGGATTTTGATTCGCACATGTAATATCCCATTATCACCATGAAGACAAATACCGGGCATCTGCTCATCAGCCAGATGATCCAGAACGTCAGTTCCCTGTCTCCGCCGAGTCGGTTCGATATTTTTGAGAAACCTCCGTAGTCCGATACATGCAGGAATATGATTTGAAGCATCATGATTATCCTGAGCAGTTCTATCCCGGGGTTACGCATTTTCTTGTTGTTTTTTGTCTCTTTCATGTCAGTTCCGGGCCAATCCCGTCATCCTTTACTAAATGTTTCAAAGACATATTATTATCTTAGATTGACAATATTGCAACTATATTTTAAAATAAGCTCGCAATTTAAAAAGAGGGGAGCCGATAAATCGGCTGAGAGGAAGGTGCAACCTTCGACCCATTAACCTGATTTGGATAATGCCAACGTAGGGATGATCATAACGTAGATTTTCTGTAGCTATCCAAATTGGGGTAGCTACTTTTTTTATGTATAAAACCAGCAAATGCGGAAAGTGAGGTATTACATGGTAAAGATAAACGGTGAATCCCGTGACTACTCCGGCCTTACCGTAGCGGAAGTCCTCGAGAAAGAGGGTTATTCCGGTAAACCGGTGGCTGTTGAGCTGAACGAAGCCATCGTTCCGAAGGCCGCTCACGGTTCAACTACCCTCAGCGACGGAGACGTTGTGGAAGTCGTAAGTTTCGTAGGAGGTGGCTGATATGAGTATTCCTACAAGAGAGGAGTGGCTCAGAGCACTAGTGGAACGTCACGGTGCAAGACGTCAGCAGGCCTTCAGCAGCGCAACCGTTGCAGTATGCGGTCTGGGCGGTCTGGGCTCAAACATTTCCATCGCTCTTACAAGAGCGGGGATCGGAAAGCTGATACTGATCGATTTCGACAAAGTGGATATAACCAACCTTCACAGACAGCAGTACAAGGCATCGCAGATAGGCATGAATAAGACGGACGCCCTGTGGGAGAATCTCCGGGAGATAAGTCCTTACACGGATCTTGTAACCCATACCCTGAAGCTGGATGAGTCAAATATGTACTCAATCCTCGGCAGCGCGGACATCATATGCGAAGCCTTCGATAAAGCGGAAATGAAGGCTATGCTCGTAAACTACGTGCTGGAGAACTTCCCGGATAAGTACATTTTATCGGGCTCCGGTATGGCCGGATTCGGAAGTTCCAATTCCATCACAACAAAGAAGGTCACAAAGAGGTTTTATATCTGCGGTGACGGCGTCAGTGACGTAAATGACGGCATCGGTCTCGTATCCTCCAGAGTTATGACCTGTGCAGCTCACGAGGCTCACATGGTCCTCAGAATTCTGTCGGGAGAGACAGAAGCATAAAAACAGATAATACATCAACGTTAATACAGGAAGGACATCAAAAATGAACGATAAGTTAGTAATCGGCGGGAAGGAATTCAACTCCCGTTTCATTCTCGGATCAGGAAAATACTCTATGAAGCTTATAGAGGCAGCAGTACGTGACGCAGGCGCAGAGCTTATAACTCTTGCAGTCCGCCGTACAAATACAAAGGATCAGGAAAACATCCTTGATTACATTCCCGAAGGAGTAACTCTTCTTCCGAACACCAGCGGTGCAAGAACCGCCGAAGAAGCAGTAAGGATTGCCCGTCTCGCAAGAGAACTGGGCTGCGGAAATTTCGTAAAGATCGAGATCATGCGTGACTCCAAGTATCTTCTTCCGGACAACAACGAGACCGTAAAGGCTACGGAGATCCTTGCCAAGGAGGGCTTTGTGGTTATGCCGTATATGTACCCGGATCTTAATGCAGCAAGAGACCTTATGAATGCGGGCGCCGCTTCCATCATGCCTCTCGCATCTCCTATCGGTTCCAATAAAGGCCTTGCCACAAAGGAATTCATTCAGATCCTTATAGACGAAATACCTCTTCCTATCATAGTGGATGCAGGTATCGGAAGACCGTCCCAGGCCTGCGAAGCCATGGAAATGGGTGCGGCTGCCATCATGGCCAACACAGCCCTTGCTACAGCCGGAGACCTAACACTTATGGCCTCTGCATTTCGCGAAGCGATTTCTGCCGGACGTAAAGCTTATCTTTCCGGACTCGGAAGAGTTCTTACCCGCGGTGCTTCCGCATCTGACCCTCTTACGGGATTTCTCAGGGATTAAGGGGTGCGGCCATGGAAAATCAGTTTTTTATAGATTCAGACCAGCTTTCGCCCGAAGCGCTTGAGAAGAAACATCGTCTGGAGACAGATCCGTCCTGCAGAACGAATCATATGGAATATATGCCGGGCATGGATATCATTGAGTCCGATATCAGGGACAAGGTTATATCCGAAGCGGAAAGCTATGACTATTCGCAGTATACGGCCGCCGATGTTATGGCTGCGCTGAGCCATGACCACTGTACGATAGAGGATTTCAAAGCACTCCTCTCTCCGGCAGCGGAGCCTCTGCTTGAGAAGATGGCCGAGCGTGCGCGTCTGGAGACCGGAAAGCATTTCGGAAACACGGTATATCTTTTCACGCCTTTGTATATTGCAAATTATTGTGAGAATTATTGTGTATATTGCGGATTCAACTGCTATAATAAGATACGTCGTATGAAGCTCTCTTACGAGCAGATTGAACATGAGATGAAAGTCATCGCAGACAGCGGAATGGAGGAGATCCTTCTTCTCACCGGCGAAAGCCGTGCCGCCAGCGATGTGGAATATATCGGAGAAGCCTGCAAGCTTGCAAGAAAGTATTTCCGACTTGTGGGACTGGAGATATATCCGGTAAATGTAGATGAGTATAAGTATCTTCACGAATGCGGTGCGGACTATGTGACCGTATTCCAGGAAACCTATGATTCGGACAAGTACGAAACCCTGCACCTTATGGGACATAAGCGTGTATGGCCGTACAGATTCGATGCGCAGGAAAGAGCACTTATGGGCGGCATGCGCGGCGTTGCATTTTCAGCTCTGCTGGGTCTTTCCGATTTCAGACGTGATGCACTGGCTACTGCGCTTCATGCATATTTCCTTCAGAGGAAATATCCTCACGCCGAAATATCGCTTTCCTGTCCGAGACTCAGACCGATCATAAATAACGACAAGATCAATCCGCTGGATGTTCACGAAAAACAGCTTTGCCAGGTTATATGCGCTTACCGTATCTTCCTTCCTTTTGCGGGCATCACCGTATCTTCAAGGGAGACCGCGGAGTTCAGAAACGGCATAGTTAAGATTGCGGCTACCAAGGTATCCGCAGGTGTATCAACCGGAATCGGCGATCATGAATCAAAATACACCGGTAAAGAAGACGAATATCAGCAGGGGGATGAGCAGTTCGAGATAAGCGA
>CACZHN010000042.1 GCA_902780985.1 uncultured Lachnospiraceae bacterium
AGCAGCGAAGCTGCGACATCCCGAATATAGGTTGAGTTACTGTGAATAGAGCGTATGAAAGGCAATAGGAACACCGAATGACAAAAAAGCAGCTAGCATCGTCGGTCTGTGACATTCTGAATTCCGAGTACGGAACCAACCTCAGATGTTATCTGAACTACGATCCGAAGAAGCCCTGGCAGCTTCTTGTAGCAACGATCCTCTCGGCACAATGTACCGACGAGCGTGTCAATATAGTCACGAAAGATCTGTTCAAGAAATATAAAACGTTGCATGATATCGCAGAAGCTGATATAAAGGAGTTTGAGAAGGACATTTTCTCAACGGGCTTCTATCATAATAAAGCCAAGAATATAATCGCATGTGCGGGGGCACTTCTCGAGAGATATAACGGGGAAGTCCCTTCGGATATAGATGAGCTGACAAGCCTTCCGGGAGTGGGAAGAAAGACGGCAAATGTAATCCGCGGAAATATATACGGCATTCAGTCCATAGTGGTGGATACCCACGTTAAGAGAGTATCGAAGCTGCTGGGACTCACGAAGGAAGACGATCCTGTTAAAGTAGAGATGGATCTCATGAAGATACTTCCGGAAGAACAGTGGATCCTGTATAACTTCCAGGTGATAGCACACGGCAGAAGCGTATGTATCTCGGGAAGACCGAGATGCAGTGAATGCGTCCTCAGTGAGGTATGCCGAGGAAAGCGTAATAAATAAAGAACTATTTGATTTGGAGGATAGAAAAATGATCGATTTCAGTAAGAAGAAGAGTAAGAAAGTAAAGATAATGCTTGCGGTTATCTGCATACTTATCGTATTCGGAATGGTAGCCGGACTTCTCTTTGCATCACTGTAATTACTTGGGTTTTTAGGAAAGGACATTATATGAAGATTTTTAAGAAGGCAGGGGTTCTGGCACTGGCAGGAATGATATGCCTCAACTCTGTTGTTCCGGTAAGAGCGGACGCCACGGCGACCGACGCAACATCGGAATTAAAGATACAGAATAACATTACCATCGACGGAAGAGACGTTTCGGGTCTTACCTATGAAGAAGCGCTGAATCTGGTGGGTGGAGATTTATCCGATACCGAAGACGCTGCTGTATTCCTTACATGTTCTTACGGAGATGTGACAACAGACCTTAAGTCCCTCGGTTATAAGACTGATGCGGCTGAGGTTGTTGAGGAAGCCGTTAAGTACGGAAATTCCGGAAATATCCTTAAGAGATATGAGGAGCAGAAGCTTCTGGATAAGGAGACTCTCAAGTTCAATACCACAAGAAGTATTGACGAGAGACGTCTTGATTTCGTGATCCAGTCACAGATAGGTTCCGCCCTTGCACAGGATGCGGACTATTCGCTTAACAAGCACGACGACGGTACGGTATCCGTAACCATGGGCGGCGGAAATGTAAGCGTAGACGCACAGGCTACAGCCGATGCGGTAAAAGATATCATAGCAGGCGGCTGGGACGGCAGCGACATCAGAACAGATATAGTTCTGGGCGGCGTTGATACCGAGAGAGAGGCGCAGGTTGCCGAAATCAAGGATCTCCTCGGAACATATACCACAAACTACAACGGACCATCCGGACGTATGGCAAATATCGAGAGAGCTACATTCTTCATCAACGGCAAGGTTCTCTGGCCGGGAGATCAGCTTTCCGTTCACAGTACCATTTCTCCTATAACAACAGAGAACGGATACTATAACGCGCATGTTTACGAAGGAAATCAGGTTCGTGAAGGCGTGGGAGGCGGTGTATGTCAGGTTGCCACAACTCTTTACAACGCATCTCTCAACGCTGAGATAGAGATTGTTCAGAGAAACAATCACAGCCTTACGGTTTCTTATGTTCCTGTATCTTTCGATGCAGCCATTGCCGGCGGCGTTCTGGATATGAAGATAAGAAATAATCTGGATACCCCGATCTATATCGAGGGAATCTGTTCGAACGGAGAACTTACCTATAACATCTGGGGTAAGGAGACAAGACCGTCCAACAGAACACTTAAGTTTGAATCATACGTAACAGATGCCTGGGGACCGGGAGAGCCTGAATATGTTGAGAACTCATCCCTTGAGCCGGGTGAAGAAAGAACAGTATCCAAGGGTTCCGACGGTATGACAGCGGAGCTTTGGAAATATGTATATGTTGACGGAGTAGAGGTTGAGAGAAGCTGTGTAAACAGCAGTACTTACCTTCCTGTTAAGGCAAAGGTAGAGAGAAACTCGGCAGAGCCTGCACCGGAAGAGCCGGAACCTGAACCTGAACAGAATCCTGAACCGGATCCTGAACCTGCCCCTGAGCCTGCACCGGAACCTGCTCCGGAGCCGGAGCCTGCACCTGAACCGGCGCCTGAAGGAGAATAATAGATATGAAGGGTACGATCCCTGCAAATCTTCTGAACAGAAGCATAACAAGACACCTGACCAAGAAGTCGGGACCGGTACTCAGAGGTGCCGGACGTGACGGAGCGGTCTTTGAGTGTGATAATACCATGGTATCGGCCTCGGGCTTTGCGGACAATGAATTCTCCGATATGACAGCGGGTGAACTTGCCCTTATCATTGCGGAGAATAACATGACGGCATCCCGGGCAATACCGGAATTTATGAATATATATATCACCGCATCGGAAGACTGCAGTGAAGAAAAGTTAAGACAGGATATGCTACGACTCCCTTCTCTTGCGAAAGAGAAGGGATTTCGGATAATAGGAGGAAATACAGCCTTCTCCGGAAAGGGTGACGGTTACAGCGTTACCGTAAATCTTTTGGGAAAACCGGAAGGACCGGTTAAGGACAGTCCTTCGAAACCCGGAGACTCCGTAGTTATATGGGGAGCGGCAGGGTATTTCGGCGTAAGCCGTCTGGTAAGTACCGAATGGGATAAACTGAGAGGAAGATTCTCGGAAAGATTCCTGAGGGAATGCCTGATGGACAGGAACAGCTTTACGGCAGGAAAGATACCGGGAGCTTATCTCATGCATGACGTAAGTTACGGCGGAGTGTACAGAGCACTCTACGAACTGTCGGAGTGGAGCGGCTGCGGCATAGAACTCTGCCATGAGAGGATCCCGATCAGACAGGATACCATAGAGATATCGGAGTTCTTCAACATTAACCCGTACTGCCTTATGGGCGTGGGCATTATGACAGGCCTCTGCCATGAAGAAGATCTGGAGCTCCTTAAGGCAAGCCCGGAGTATAAGGAAGGGCATATCAGTATCGCGGGTGTACTCACCGAAAAGAAAGAAAAAGTCGTAAGGTCGGAACGATTTGAGATGCAGAGATTTCTCACACCTTACATACAGGACGAAATATATAAGAGGAAACAGATATGAGAGAAGAGATAATCAGAATACTTCAGAAAAATTCAAGACTGTCAAATGCGGATATCGCAGCTATGCTTGGAATAGAAGAGGAAGAAGTCAGAAAAGAGATAGAGGATCTGGAAGCCCGCAAGATAATCAGCGGATACCAGGCAGTCATCAACTGGGACAACGTGGACGACGACAGAGTTACTGCACTTATAGGCGTTAAGATATCTCCTGTAAGAGGACAGGGATTCGACAGGATCGCCGAGAGGATCAGCCGTTTCGAGGAAGTAAACTCGGTTATGCTTATGTCGGGATCATCCAGTGATCTTATCCTCAGCATCGAAGGAAATTCCATGAAGGAAGTTTCCCAGTTCGTATATGACAAGATCGCTCCTATGGAGTCCGTAGTATCCACAGCTACTTACTTCGTTATGAAGAAGTACAAGGATCACGGAATACTCTTCACCGAAGAGCAGGGCGTTGACGAAAGAATACAGGTTATGCCGTAATCGGCAAGCATAAAAAGGAAGACACAATATGAAATCTTATAACAAAGTTGCCGAGGCTATCAAGCCTTCGGGCATCAGAAAGTTTTTTGATATAGTAAGCGAGATGCCGGATGCAATCTCTCTCGGTGTCGGTGAACCGGATTTCGATACACCGTGGCACGTAAGAGATGAGGGTATCTACGCACTGGAGAAGGGCAGGACATTTTATACATCCAATTCGGGTCTTGCGGAACTCAGAGCGGAGATATGCAGCTGGTATAAGAGATATGATGTGAATTACAATCCGCGTACCCAGTGTCTTGTCACTGTAGGCGGAAGCGAGGGTATAGACCTGGCGCTCAGAGCGCTTGTCAATCCGGGGGATGAGGTTATCATTCCTGAGCCTTGCTATGTATCCTATGTACCGTGTGTCAGCCTTACAGGCGGCGTACCGGTAACACTCAGTCTTAAGAACGAGAACAGCTTTAAGCTGACGGAAGAAGAGCTTCGCGGTGCCATTACGGATAAGACGAAGATTCTGATCCTTTCATATCCGAACAATCCTACCGGAGCCATCATGACGAAGGAAGATCTGATCCCTATCGCAAAGCTCTGTATCGAGAAGGATCTCTATGTCATATCAGATGAGATTTATTCGGAGCTTACCTACGGCGATGAGCCTCATGCGACTATTGCGGCTCTTCCGGGTATGGCGGAAAGAACCATAGTAATAAACGGATTTTCCAAGGCTTATGCCATGACGGGATGGAGACTGGGATATGCTATGGGACCTGCGGAAATCTGCGGTCTTATGACAAAGATCCATCAGTTCGCCATAATGTGTGCGCCTACCACAAGTCAGTATGCAGCGGTAGAAGCCATAAGAAACGGTGATAAAGATATAGCAGAGATGAGAGTCTCTTATGATGAAAGAAGGAAATTCCTGCTGAAGCAGCTGGAAGAAATGGATATGCCTGCATTTGAACCGAAGGGAGCTTTCTATGTGTTCCCTTGTATAAAGAAGTACGGCATGACTTCCGAGGAGTTTGCCACACAGCTTCTCAAAAAAGAGAAGCTGGCGGTAGTACCCGGTAGTGCCTTCGGCGATTGCGGAGAAGGCTTCCTGAGAATCTCATATGCATACTCTATAGAACAGCTCAGAGAAGCTATGAGAAGAATAAGACACTTTATTGAGGGGATTTCTGGATAAGGATTTCCGTCATTCCCGTATGCGAAGGCTGATCATGCTTAGCCTTTGTCTTGGTAAGTGTAAATACGAATTTAGAACCCTGGCCCTCAACAGAGGAAACCTCTATGGTTTCGTTGTGGGCCTTTATTATTTCTTTTGTAATGGCAAGGCCGAGTCCGGTGCCCTGCTTATCCTTTCCTCTTGAGGAGTCGCCCTTATAGAATCTGGTCCAGATCCTTCTCTGGGTATCCTCGCTCATTCCGATACCTTCATCCTGAACCGCAACGTAAAGCTTGTCGTTGGTCTCATAGATGGAAACATGTATCCTCTTTCCCGAAGGAGTAAACTTTATAGCATTATCGATAAGGTTGTAGATAACCTGCTGGATCTTGGTCTGATCCGCCGTAACAATGGTGTTCTCGGCGTGGTTGTTCAGATAGATGGCCAGACCCTTATCGATACATTTGATCTCAAATGTATTCAGAGTCGACTTGATAACGTCGATGAAATCGAAGTCGCTCATCTTAAGATACGGACCGTAGATCTCCAGATGGTTGAGATCCAGAAGACCCTGAGTCAGCTTGGTGAGACGCTGAGTCTCGTCCAGCACGATGTTCAGATAACGTTCCTGCTTTTCCGGAGGAATGGTTCCGTCCAGAATAGCCTGTACATAACCCTTAATGGATGTAAGAGGAGATCTGAAGTCGTGGGAAATGTTTGACACGAAGTCATGTCTGTACTGCTCCAGCTTGGAAAGCTCCCCGGCCATGTATTCCATGGAATCTGCCAGCTGTCCGATCTCGTTCTTGGACTTGATCCCGGTCTCCACATCAAAGTTACCTTCCGAATAGTCACGGGCTACATTTGAAAGATGCTTGATAGGACGAATGATCTTTCTGGAAATGATAGCTATGAAGCTGAAGGCTATAACGATGATAACAAGACATGGGATAAGGCTGAAACTCAAGATGTTGTTCATCATGTCATCGATCTGAGTTGTGGAAGCGTGAAGGATCAGTGCGCCCTTCGGCTCCGAGTAGTAATTTACCGGCATGTTTACCGTTATAACGTCCGAATCGAATATTCCGTAGAAGTTACCGATAAGTGCGAAACTTTCGCGGACGTTGTAATCGCCGTTTACCATGTAAATGTTTCGCGGAATATCGGAATTGATTCCGGCATACGGATCTTCCGATGCATTTTCCGAGGCTTCCGTGGTAGTGCTTGAATATGCCGGTTTGTTGTCCTTCTTTCTTGCCGATTTTGCGATGATGATTCCGTCATTATCAACGTACCAGATATCGGCCTTCAGCATATCTGAATAATAATCCATCAGAGAGGCCATTTCATCATCGCTGAATTCACCCGACAGATAAGACTGAAGGGTCTGCTGTGCTATAAGCTGTGCTTCATTGGACAGAGTATCGATCTTTTCGGATATAAGAGACCGTCGGGCGAAGTACGATATAAACACGATAAGAAATCCGAAGGATATGATAAGGATCGCAAGGAATGCCAGATATATCCTGTCAAATAAGGAATGCTGCATGTTTTTACCTCACTACTTGACCTCAAACTTGTAACCGATGCGCCATACGGTGGATATGCACCAGTTATAGTTGCCGTTAAGTTTCTCTCTGAGTCTCTTTACGTGAACGTCAACAGTACGGGTATCACCCATGAAGTCATAACCCCAGAGCTGATTCAGAAGCTGGTCTCTGGTAAATACCTGATTCGGCTTTGAAGCCAGGAAGTACAGGAGCTCCAGCTCTTTCGGCGGCATTTCTATGTTTCGGCCGTCCAGAGTAACCGTGTAGTTTGATATATTTACGATAAGATGAGGATATTCTATGTAATTTCCGGTATGCTCGAAATCCTGAGGATTGGACTGCTCTTCATGTACAGGCTCCTCCGATTTTGAAGTTCCGGAACGTCTGAGTACCGCATGTACTCTGGCTACCAGCTCATTTGAATCAAAAGGCTTGATGATATAATCATCCGCGCCCATCTTCAGGCCGAGAACCTTATCGAATACTTCACCCTTTGCAGAAAGGATGATTATCGGTGTGTCTCTGGTCTTTCTTATCTGCTGGCATACCTCATATCCGTCTATTCCCGGGAGCATGAGATCCAGAAGGATAAGATCCGGATTATATACATCCACAAGTGCAAGTGCTTCCTCACCGTTGGCGGCGGTTTCCGTATCGAAGCACTCCTTCTCGAGATAGAGAGATATAAGCTCAGCTATATTCTCGTCGTCATCTACTATAAGTATTTTCGGTTGGTTCATCGTATCCCCCTTTCTGTCTTAGAACTCTACTATAGTAACACCGGCATCGCCTTCTCCGAATTCACCCGCTCTGAATGAGGATACTGCGGGATGCCGTTTTAAATATTCATGTATTCCGCGTCTCAGGGCGCCTGTGCCCTTGCCGTGGATGATGGTTACAGTTGTTGCGTGTGAAAGCAGTGCATTATCGAGGAACTTATCTATATTGGATATGGCCTCGTCCACTGTCTGGCCCAGAACATTCAGTTCCGGACGGAAGTTTGCAGCTCTCGATATTCCGTTGGAAGAGCTGACGTAAGTCTTTTCAGGCTTCTCTTTCTTCTTTTCCTGCCATATAAGATCCGTAGAAGGAACTCGTGACTGGATGGCTCCGATCTGAACGGATATCCTTCCCTTGGAATCCGCCTTTGCAAGGACGGTTCCTTCGCTGTCGAAGCTGATAACATATACGCTGTCGCCGGGAGCGAAGTCTTCCGGTTTCTGGTTGGAAGAACGTTTCTTCTGAGGGCGGTTCTTGTTGAGCGCATCCCTCTTCTCCCTGATGTTGGTCCTGTGCTTCTCCATGGAACTCATATCCGCTGCCGCAGGATTCTGCTTCCATTTGTTGATATCACGTATAGCCTGATCGGCGGTTTCCTTTGCGTCATCCAGGATCTTCTGAGCATCCTCTCTGGCGCGTCGGAGTATATCTTCTTTCTTCTGAGTAAGATTCTCTTCCTTGGAGGAAAGAGACTTCTTCAGCTGCTCTATCTCTGCGGTGTAAGCCGCGATCTTTTCTTTATCCTGTTCAATCTCGCGCTGACTGGTTTCCAGTGTGCGGATGATCTGCTCCATCCTGATGGATTCGTTATCGAGGCTGTCTCTGGCACCGTTTATGATGCTTTCGTCTAAGCCCAGTCTCTTTGCGATGGCAAATGCATTTGAACTTCCCGGAATACCTATCATAAGCTTGTAGGTAGGTCTCAGGGTTGCCATATCGAATTCGCAGGAAGCATTCTCCACGCCGTCGGTTCCGATGGCATAGGTCTTCAGCTCGGTGTAATGGGTTGTAGCCATTACGTAAGCACCCATGTTCTTCAGGAAAGACAGGATTCCGATAGCGAGAGCGGCACCCTCTGCGGGATCCGTTCCGCCGCCCGGCTCATCGAAGAGGCACAGGCTTCCGTCGTCGGCGTGATCTACTATATAAACGATATTGCTCATATGGGATGAGAAAGTGGACAGATTCTGTTCGATACTCTGCTCATCACCGATATCGGCATAAACATTATCAAATATCTTCATGGTGCTGCCCTCGGCGGCCGGTATATGAAGACCGGACTGAGCCATAAGAGTAAGCAGACCCAGAGTTTTAAGGGAAACGGTCTTACCGCCGGTATTCGGTCCGGTTATGATGAGAAGCTTATACTCATCACCCAGTCTGATATCAACGGGAACCGCAGTCTTTTGATCCAGCAGCGGATGCACGGCCCTCTTCAGGTTGATGACACCGCTGTCGGTAAAGACAGGCTCGCTGGCGCGCAGAGCTTTTGCAAAGCGGGCCTTGGCGAAAATGAAGTCCAGCTCGGTAAGGAGCTTCAGATCTTCGGCTATATCATCGGCGGCACTGCCTGCCATAAGGGACAGGTTCGCCAGGATCTTTTCAATCTCAACCCTCTCGTCGCTTTCCAGTTCCTGGATCTCGTTATTCATGTTAACGGCTTCCATAGGTTCGATGAAGAAAGTGGAGCCTGTGGAAGAGCGATCGTGGATCATGCCCGGAAATGCATTCCTGTGCTCGACTTTTACGGGAATGCAATATCTTCCGTTACGCATGGTTACGAGAGAATCCATAAGAAGGCCCTTGTTGGACTCGGATTTTACGATCTTATCCAGAAGGCTGTGCAGTCTGGAATTAAGCTCGGTCTTCTTACGTCTGATAGACTTCAGTGCAGATGAAGCGTCATCCGCAATGTCCGTGGATGACAGTATGCATCTTCTTATCTCGCTGGAAATGTCACGCAGAGGAACAAGGTCCTCGAACATTCCCGAGAGTGAGTCACGGGAGTTTTCCATATCATCCGAGGACTTATCGGATGCACCGTAACTTCTTACGGAATCCGCAGTCTCCAGAAGCGAAGCGATATCCAGAAGCTCGTCCTGGGACAGAGCCGACTTGATCTCCAGAAGTTTCAGAGAACCTCTTATATCACGGATTCCGGAAAAGCTGCAGGAACCGTGTTTCTCAAGTCTCAGATATGCATCACGTGTATTCTGCTGAAGAGCTTCGATCTCCGGACGGGAAGTCAGAGGCTTCATCTTCAGACACATACGCTTAGCGCCCATGGATACAGCGTAGGAAGCCAGCATATCAAGTATTTTATTGTATTCAAGTACGCGAAGTGTTCTTTTATTCATAGGTAAACTCCTTTTAAAAGCCAATCTAAATTATTATACCATAATAATCGGGGATTGTGATATAATAGGTAACGATTTTTGGAAAAATTTGAGGATTAGAAAGGATCTGACATGAGATACATCAATACATTTCAGGAAGGCGAACAGATTTCGGATATTTACTTCTGTAAGCAGAAGACCCAGGCGACTACCAAGGCAGGAAAAACCTACTACAGTCTGATACTTCAGGATAAGACCGGCAGTGTGGATGCCAAGGTATGGGAGCTTAACAACGCAATAGAGCATTTCGAGGTAAAGGATTTCATAAAGATCGATGCCAGGGTTACTTCTTTCAACAACGCCCTTCAGCTGAACGTTGCACGCATCAGACGCGCCGACGTCAGCGAATATGTTCTGTCGGATTACATGCCTTGTTCGGAATATAACTTAGATGAAATGATGCGCGAGCTGAACTGCATCATCGAGTCCGTTAAAAATGCGAGCCTGAAGGAGCTTCTCTGTTCATTCTTTAAGGATGCTGCCTTTGAAGAGAAGTTTAAGATCCACAGCGCCGCAAAGTCCATTCATCACGGTTTCGTGGGAGGACTGCTTCAGCATACACTTGCGGTAACAAAGATGTGCGATTTTATGGCAGGCGCTTATCCTATACTTAACAGGGACCTGCTGATAACATCGGCTATCTGCCATGATATCGGAAAGGTTGAAGAGCTTGCCGACTTCCCTGTAAACGATTATACGGACGAAGGAAATCTCATGGGCCACATTGTGATCGGTGCTATGATGGTGAGAGATAAGATCAAGGCCATAAGAGAGAGGGGAGAGTCCTTCCCGGAGGTTCTCGAGCAGGAGCTTATCCACTGCATCCTCGCCCATCACGGAGAGCTGGAATTCGGTTCACCTAAGAAACCGGCACTTATCGAGGCCGTGGCTCTTTCCATGGCAGACAACATGGATGCCAAGATCGAGTCCTTCACAGAGATGCTGAAAGACGCCGGAGATAATACGGATTGGCTCGGTTTTAACCGTCAGTTTGAAGCAAATGTAAGAAAGACATTATCATAATCTCAAAGCCGCTTAACTTTATTAAGTTTAAGCGGCTTTTTCTCTTGACAATTGGGGTGTAAGAGTTCATAATACAATTCAGTGCGATAAAGCACTAAAGTATTAATGTGGTAAAGGAGTAAATCACAATGGTCGTCAAAGCTATAATGCTTGTTGTGTTCTTTGCGGTTATGCTGGGTGTCGGTTTCTACTCAAGAAACAAGGCAAAGAACGTCAATGATTATGTACTTGGCGGAAGAACGGTAGGTCCGTGGATTTCCGCATTTGCATTCGGAACATCATACTTTTCATCGGTTGTATTCATCGGATATGCCGGCCAGTTCGGTTGGAAATTCGGTCTTGCATCAACCTGGATCGGACTTGGAAATGCATTTATCGGAAGCCTTCTTGCATGGCTTGTTCTCGGTAGAAGAACAAGAGTCATGACACAGAAGCTGGATGCAAAGACCATGCCTGAGTATTTCGGAAAGAGATATGATTCCAAGTCACTTCGTGTTGTAGGATCAGTGATCGCATTTATCTTCCTGGTTCCTTATACAGCAGGTGTTTACAACGGTCTTTCAAGACTGTTCGGAATGGCTTTCAATGTCGACTATCGTATTTGTGTTATAGTAATGGCACTTCTTACAGGTGCATACGTTGTTATCGGCGGATACATGGCTACAGCACTGAATGACTTCATTCAGGGTATCATCATGCTTATCGGTATCTGTGCCGTAATCGGTGCGGTTCTTTCGGGACAGGGAGGATTCCTTAACGCTGTTAAGTCACTTTCCGTAATTCCTACAGATCCTTCAGTAACAACTGCAGCACTTTCAGACAGCCAGGGACTTTTCGCAAGTTTCTTCGGACCTGATCCGCTCAGTCTTCTCGGAGTTGTAATCCTTACATCTCTCGGTACATGGGGACTTCCTCAGATGGTTCAGAAGTTCTATGCTATCAAGGATGAGAAGGCAGTTAAGACAGGAACAGTTGTTTCTACATTTTTCGCTATTGTAATTGCCGGCGGATGCTACTTCCTCGGCGGTTTCGGACGTCTCTTCGCAGATGCACCGGGAGTTGTTACAGTACTTGAAGACGGAACAAAGAAGATCGCTTTCGATAACATCGTTCCTTCAATGCTTGCTACACTTCCTGATCTCCTGATCGGAATCGTAGTAGTGCTTGTATTCTCAGCTTCAATGTCAACTCTTTCATCACTGGTTCTTACATCAAGCTCAACACTTACACTTGATGTTATCAAGCCGGTCCTTAAGAAGGATATGAAGGAAAAGACACAGCTCAGACTTATGCAGGTATTCGTTATGTGCTTCATCGCAATCTCGGTTGTGATCGCATTTAACCCACCTACATTCATCGCTCAGCTCATGGGATACTCATGGGGAGCACTTGCAGGTTCATTCCTTGCACCATTCATGTACGGTCTTTACAGCAAGAAGATAACAAAGGCCGCAGTTTGGGCAAGTTACATCATCGGTGTTGTATTTACAGTAACAAATATGTTCGTACCGATCATCAAGTCACCTATCAACGCAGGTGCAGCAACAATGATCGCAGGACTCATCGTAGTTCCTGTTGTAAGTGCTATCACACCGAAGCCGGATAAAGAAAAGATCGACGAAATTTTCACATGCTACGACGAAACAGTAGTAGTACATAAGACTCAGAGCCTCGAAGAGTAATACTCGGGTGGAACTCGGGGACGGAGGTCGCGTATTCATTTTGAATACTCGACCTCCGTCCCCGAGTTCCATATACCATAAGTTTAATGACAATAATCCCCTTTTGTGATATTCTGATTTCAGTGGCAGCTAGGCATATTTACTTCACAAGACTGTTAATCTTAGAAAATGTGTCGATATCGCCGTTGCTGAAAGCTAGTCGGATTTACTCCTTTGGTCATTGGCAATCCGACAATATCTTCAGATTTTAAAGGAGAATAGAGACGATGAAAGATATCTACAGAAAGTATCTTTTCGGAAAACACGTTTTCGTGTCTGATGAAGCAGCGGGTGAACAGAAGAATCAGCTTGAGGTTCTTTTTTCGCTCGCTAATTTTTTTAACATCAAAATAACAAAAGGTCAGAAGCTGGTGAGAGAAGGCCTGATCCGCTTCGCATCCGAGTGCCTGGGTGAAAATGTACCGGAGCCTTTCTACAGGGGATTTCCGAAGAGTGTGAAAAAGCTGACGAAGGAGAAGCTCCTGTTCGATCAGCTGATCCACTATGTGATGACCTACGGATTCGGAAACTTCTCGGAAGCGGGCCATTCGCTCTTTGAGGAGGTCTTCGAGCGGGCTGCATTTAAAGAGGGTACCGATATAAGGGAATTCACCGTAGTGACCGAGGATGAGGCCGTAGAGATGCTCAGAGGCATCGTAAACAACCTCCTTGCAGGCACCAGACCCCTCAGCACCGAGCAGTATGACCTGGTCCGTGAATTTATAACGGATTATGACATTACAATAGAAAATGTAGCCTCCAAGAATACCTGCGTAAAGCTCCTGATGGATACGAGAGATCTGAGATTCACGGAGTTCCTGTCCATGTCGGACGTGATAAAGCTGGTAGACGAGATGAACTACAGTCTGTACGGCAACGAGAACATCAAGAAGCTGAACCTGAAGAATCAGGACAGAAAGCTCATAGCCGCCGTAATGGAGAAGCTTTTCGAGACAGGCCGATGTGACATCCGGAACTGCTTCGAGAAGAAGAAAGTCTGGAACGGTCTGCTTCACCACATCCATTACAAAGCAAATTCCGCAGAGGGAAAGAACTTTGCGGCAGCCATGAGAGGTGACGGAAATCAGTCTGTCTTTTCTGAATTTGAGAAGGCCATGACTGTGAGAAATGTAAGGGCAGCCGTTGAAGTGCTTAAGACGGGCAAGGGTTCTGCGGCAGTTCTCAGAAAGCTTAACTACATAATAAGCAGATGCGAGTCCGAGGAGGATGTGCAGTTCGTTCTTGACTGTATCGATACGAAGAACAATATCGTCCTGATACAGCTTCTTATTCAGTATGGGCAGTACAGGGACGAGAAGGCACCGAGAACCTTCGCATTTACAAAATACAACATGATGAAGATCCACACCGAAACACCGGAGGAACTGGAAAAGAGAAAGTCAGATATCACAAGTGCTCAGGCAGCTTTCATATATGAGAAACTGTCGGAGATGCTTAAGAAGAACCTGGCCGGAAAGCTGAAGAATTACGCCCTTCCTATTCAGGAGACGGCTTCCCAGGGCGGAATCGGCGTTCTCACAAGGGGGTCGAGACTCCCTATTCCGGAGACAAAGAAGCTCCGCGGATTTACCTACTGGGAGAAGGTCAACGATATCGATCTGTCCTGTTTCGGACTTGAAGAAAACGGCAACAGAAAGGAATTCTCATGGAGGACCATGGCAGACAATCAGTCTGAAGCCATAACCTATTCGGGTGATGAAACCAGCGGTTACAAGGGTGGTTCGGAGTACTTTGACATAAATCTGGATGAATTCAGGAAAATGTATCCGGAAACCAGATACATCGTTTTCTGTAATAATGTATATTCAGGCGTATCTTTCAGTTCTTGCTTCTGTAAGGCAGGATACATGACCAGAGATATAGAGGATTCGGGACAGATCTATGAGCCGAAGACCGTAAAGTCCGCGTTCATGATAAACAGTAACAGTACATTTTCATATCTGTACGGACTGGACCTGGAGAAGAATGAACTTATCTGGCTGAATATGGCAAGAAACGGTGTTACGACTGTTGCGGGCACTACAGGAATGACATTCCTGTTAGACTATTTCCATGTAACGGAAGTGATCAATGTGCGCTCATTCTTTGAAATGATGGCTTCCGAAGTGGTGGACGATATGGCCGCTGCAGATCTGATCGTTACAGACAAGGATGTGGAAATCGCCGAGGGCAAAGAGGTTATCAGAGAGTACGACATAGATAAAATAACGGCTTTAATGAATTAATTTACGATTTAATCTACTTTTAATGTTCCTTAAAAGACCGCTTAACCTTCGAATGTTAAATTATATCCATCGAAAGCGAAAAAACAGAATGCTTCGAAAAGATGATATAGATAATAATTTTTCAAACGGAGGACAAAAACTATGGAAGAATTCGAAAAGGTTGAACAGCTTGTAAAGGTAACAGGAGTTTCATTTGAGGATGCATCAAATGCAATCAGAGCTTGTGACGGAAATATCGTTGACGCAATGGTATATCTTGAGAAGCTTGGTAAGATCAACAAGAACGCAAAGCAGAGCACAACATCATCTGCTGAAGAGAAATGCAAGAAGGCCATTGAGGACGTTAAGGTTCCTGCAGGCAAGTTCGTAAATTACATGACAAAGAACAAGCTCAGCGTTAAGAAGGGCGATGAGACAGTAGCAACAGTTCCTGTCGGAGCAGCAGCAGTTCTCGGATGCATGGCAGCACCTGTAGCGGTTCCTGCAGCATTCCTTTCAATGATGTTCGGATATGAGTATTCATTATCAGGCGAGGCTAACAACGACGGAGCTAACAAGGTAGTTGATAAGGTAGAGGCAGCAGCTGTTAAGGTTAAGGAAGAGTGCGAGAAGTTCGCTCAGAGCGTACAGACAGCAGTAAAGGAAAACACACAGGAGAGCGCACCGGAAGAGCCTAAGGCTGAGGATAAGAATGACGATTCAGAAGAAAAATAAATTTTTTAAAAAAAGTACTTGCATTTTATGAATCATTATAATATAATTCACTTTGCGCTGTGAAAAACAACGCAAAGTGAATTTTATATTGGGGTATCGCCAAATGGTAAGGCAACGGACTCTGACTCCGTCATTTTCTAGGTTCGAATCCTAGTACCCCAGTCGAGGACTTCAGATAAAACGCTGAAGTCCTTTTTCTTTTCTATGCCCATGAAATAAGGGGTTTCAGCAGTTTTTAACCGATCAAAATTATCAAAATTTATCTATTTTCTAAGCAGAATAATCAGCAAAATTTTCCCTGATAATTCCTAAAAAAACGGCCTTTTCCCGGTTGCGTTGTAACACGCGTTGTAACACGTTGTAACACGCACGTTATTTTTCGTATGGAAAGGAGCGCATGTATGGAACGTAAAAATGACATGAATTTTGAATATTATTACGGACATGAGGCAGAGCAGTTTACGTTCTACCGTATTCCGAAGCTTCTGATCAAGGACAAGAGATTTTCCGGTATATCAAGTGACGCAAAGATGCTCTACGGCCTTATGCTGGACCGTATGCAGCTTTCTGTAAAGAATGGATGGATAGATGAAGTGAATCGAGTATACATCATTTATACAGTAGAGCAGATAATGGAGGATCTTTGTTGTTGTAAGGAAAAGGCTATAAAGATCCTTTCTGAGCTGAATGGTCAGAAGGGGATAGGATTGATAGAAAAGATAAGAAGAGGTCTGGGAAAGCCGGACATTATCTATGTGAAGAATTTTGTGATCCAGGATGATGAGATGGATGAGAATGATTCAGATCTTCATGATTTACATTCAGAGGAGCAGAAGATGCCGACTTTAAGAAGTATGGAAAGCAGACTTGCTGAAGTCAGTAACTCAGACTTCCAGAAGTCGGAAAAACCGACTTCAAGAAGTATGGATAACCGACCTGTGGAAGTCGGAGAAACAGACCCAATCAATAACTATATAAATAAGACTGATATGAATAATAATAATCAGAGTGAGACTTATCCGGAGATCATATCAACAACAACAGAGGAGTTGGCTGAAGAAGATGTTGATGAGGATTTTGTTGTTGTGAGAAATCTCTTAAGACCACTCGGTGTAGATGAGAAGGGGGTAAGAGCTATTCTTAGGGTTGCCGATAATGATGTCAGGAAATGTAAGGCTGCTGTGAATCTGCTTAAAGCCCAGAAGTCACGCATAAGCAATGTGACCGGATGGATCATAAAGGCGATACGGGATGAGTATGAAATGCCCTCATATAGTGGAGCGAATGATCAATCCGGTAACACGTCGGATGCGGTACACGTATCGGAACAGCATGAGGAACTGAGGTTGATCGAGCGATTATATCTCGCTCAGGTACCTCGTTCCGACATCGTTGCATAGATGATCCGACGTGACTTGCGTAGCAAGGCAGGGTTGTAGGGGTGCATGCCCCTGCCCCTCGGAGAGCCCAATACTTCTGATACGCAGTGTCAGAAGTGGTATTGGGTTACTACTTCCGACGAAGTAGTCAGCTACAAAGATACACATAACGAAGAAAGGAGGGATTCCTATGGCAACAATAAGCACACATAACGGATCGGCTGTCCGCAGACAACACAATATAAGAAACAAGAAAGTCACATCAAAGCAGCTTCACATTGATCCGGGTGGTGAACATGAGATATGGAAAGATGAAACTATCGCTCATGCATACCATAGGATATTTGATAAATATGTTGAAGAA
>CACZHN010000043.1 GCA_902780985.1 uncultured Lachnospiraceae bacterium
GAAACCGCATCCTTTATCTCCTCAACTACAACAGGAACAACCTGTGGCTTAACTGCCAGAAGAAGAACTTCCGCAGACTTAACAACTTCAGTATTGCTTTCGGTTACATTTATGCCGAATGCATCTGCAGCCTTTGTTCTTTCAGCCTCAACAGGTGTTGAACATATGATCTCATTTGCAGGGATGATACCCTTCTTTATAATTCCGCCGATTATGGCACTTGCCATATTTCCGGCACCGATGATTCCTAACTTCATAGCCACCTCCATGTTAAAAAAGATTCAACGCGTTTTATTATAAGGCAGTCTTCTTTCTTTTAGCAAGAGTCTTTTCAAACAGCTCATCCGCTGTAGCAGGGAACTGCTCATAAACAACCTTTGTACCCTCTTCGGTAATGCCGCCCTTTGTCGCAACTCTTTCCACAACCTTTTCAAATGTCATATCTTTACGAAGCATCAGGTCTCCGGTAGCGCTCATAGTATTAAGCACCATCTTAACGATCTGATCATCCGGAATCTCGGTATGCTTCTTGGCCGCTTTGCATATAACATCGAATATCGAAGCGATAAATCCCGGCATCCAGCTCACAAGTTCCGAGCCCATTCCGAGTTCATTCTCCGGCAGTTCGATCACATTTCCTATGCAGGAAAGAAGCCCTTTAAGCCTATCCTTATCTTCCGCTGTCACGGAATCGTTATAACATACCAGCGTCTGTGAGCGGTCTATCTCTGCAGTAACACTCGGGATAACCTTTGCGGTCTTATGATCTGTAAGCTCTCCTATCATGTCAAATGTAATGTTTCCGTTAAGTGACACAAGCAGTGCATCTCTTCCGATACATCCGTCGATATCCACGATGATATCCTTGATATCTACAGGTCTTACACACAGAAAAACGATATCCGACTCAGCTGCAAGAGTCTTATTATCATCACAAACTTTGATTCCCTCCGGAACCGTACTCAGTTTATCCTTGCTTCTGTTAGCAACATAAACCTGTTCAATCTCCCTGTTTTCGGACACAGCAAACTTATCCGCAAGCATCTTTCCCATGCTGCCGTATCCTATTATACCAACCTTCATCCAGTATACTTCCTTTCTGTTTTTTTCCTGTACTATTATACCACTCTGATTCTCAATTCATACCCCTCATCGGAAATCCGACAGATTTCTCCCGGTAACGGACTTGAACGAGTATGACAGGGAAGATACGGAAGAATACCCCAGGAGATCGGCAATTTCCTGCATCTTTTTACCCTGTTTTATCTGTTTGACGGCTTCTTCGGCCTTAAGATAACCTATGTAGGAATGCGGTGTTACATTCATCTCCTTACGAAAACAGCGTATCATATGGTTTTCGTTTACATTTAATTCGTGAGCGATTCCTTGCACGGAAAGACTTCCGAGAGGATAGGAATGGATAATACGCAGTACTTTTTCCGTCAGCGGAGAAAAATGTTCGTCGGAGTTAAGCACCTTTTTTAATTCCCGTATTATCAATTCAAAATAAGCATTCGCCACCTTCCGAGGGCAGTCGGAATCCGAGAATTCCTCAGTAAGTGCAAGAATCAGATGACGCAGTTTATCATTCTTTGATAGGTCAATCTCGCGAAAAGGCGCTCTTAAATATGAGTGAAATGATACAAAATCAAAATAAATATGATCGATCGGATCCGCAGGGTCCTGTGAAACACGAAACTCATTATCCATGCCGAACACATAAAGAAAGCCTTTTTTTAAGAGCGTGTCCTTCTTATAATATGCCGTTCCGCCCACTATATAATAGATCCTTCCGACAAGATTGTTCGGATTGTAATACCAATCTATCGGATTATAGGCTCTTCCGTAGCTTTGAATCAAATATGAACCGTTCATGAAATACCTCGAAAACTGTAAAAGCGTATTTTTCGAAACAAATAGTCAATAATAAAAATGGTTAAATCTTTTTGAGAGATGTATTATTTGTTTATATGTGTAATTTATCTCACAGTTTATCATTTGTAAAGAAAATCAATTATTCAAAATCATATGCGAAAACGGAGACATGATATGAAAAAAACGATATTAAACGAAAAATGGGTGTTCCGAAGAGGTTTTTGTGACTCTTTGGAGGCACTGGCCCAGTGCCGGGGGGAAGAAGTTAACCTGCCTCATGACGGCATGATTTCCACTCCGGTCTCACCTGATGCTATCTCGGGAGTTGATTCCGGATACTTCAACGGAGGCGTTTGTAATTATACAAAATATCTGTATATTCCTAAGGAATGGGAAGGAGATTCCGTGGGGCTGTATTTTGACGGAGCCATGATGAATGCCGTTGTGGAAGTGAACGGATATAAGGCCGGAAGTCAGCATTACGGATATGCTCCGTTTTATGTTGATCTGACCGAACTCGTAAGCTTCGGCGAAGAAAACAGGATCACGATCCATACTAAAACCAACACCGAATCTTATTCCAGATGGTATACGGGACTGGGCTTATACAGAGGAGCAGAACTTCTTCACGGACCTAAGGTTCATGTTGTACCAAACGGGATTTATGTATATGCCAGGGAGATAACCGATAATACAGCATTCATCGAAGCTCAGGTGGATGTCGCAAATGAGCTGCCCCGGACCGGACTTGCTATGGTGGAAGTTTATCTGGTAGAGGAACAGAACGGAAAAGCTGCTGATATAAGCGACTCTGTAGCAAGCGCCAAACAGGTGATCCAGGTAAAAGCATCCGATAAGGAAACGGCAAGGATTGCGCTTCACGTCGAAAATCCTAAGTTGTGGGATATCGACAACCCTAATCTGTACCGCGCAATTGTCAGAGTTAAAAATCTCGGAGCATTCAGAACTCACTTTATTCCGGATGAAGTACAAACTATAGACGAGGCTGACGTTCTTTACGGAATACGAAAAGTTACCGCGGACGTCTTCCGCGGACTACAGGTGAACGGGAAAACGGTAAAGCTTAAGGGCGGATGTCTTCATCACGACAACGGTCTCCTGGGTGCGGTATCCCTTTATGAAACGGAAGCGAGAAAGGTAAAAAAGCTTAAAGAGACCGGCTTCAACGCGATCCGAACGGCACACAATCCGCCTTCGGCAGCTTTACTGGAAGCCTGCGACAGACTGGGTATGTATGTGTTTGATGAAGCCTTTGATGCATGGGGAATCGCCAAGAGATGCGGAGACTACAGTGTTTATTTTGATACCGATTGGGAGAAGGATCTGACTGCATTTATAAGAAGGGACCGTTCTCATCCATGTGTTATTCTTTGGTCTACCGGAAATGAAATCCCTGAAAGGGGCGGTCTGAATGACGGCTATACTCTTGCCGCCAAGTTAGCAAATAAAATCAGAGAACTGGACGGAACCAGACTTATCAGCAACGGCGTATGCTCTTTCTGGAGTGGACTGGATGATGCAAGAACTGAAGGAAAGTTCAGAAGTCAGAACGAGGCGGATAACGCGGAAGATGCCCTTTGGGAGAAGTGGTCCGAGCCTTTCGTTAACGGCCTTGATGTTGTCGGATACAATTACATGGAGGATCTGTATGAGCAGGATCATGTGATGTATCCCGACAGAGTGATCCTCGGTTCAGAGAATTTCCCTAAAGAAATCGGGTTCAGATGGCCAATGGTGGAAAAGCTTCCGTACGTAATCGGTGAATTTACATGGACGGCATGGGATTATCTGGGAGAAGCCGGAGTAGGAAAGGCTGTTTATGCCGAACCCGGAGATCCTATAATCGATAAGTACCCCGCATCGTTATTCCCACAGGTTTCTTCCCCTTATCCATGGCGGCTTGCAAACGATGCGGACTATGACATAACAGGACAATTGCTTCCGCAGGGAGCCTATCGCAGCGTTGTATGGGGAAACAGCAAGACATACCTTTTTACCTATAGTCCCGATCAGTTCGGCAAAATCGAATTGATAAGTCTGTGGGGTTTTCCGTATGTACAAAAGAATTGGAATTATGAAGGCATGGAAGGAAAGCCTGTAAAGCTTATGGTTTTCTCGGGAGCACAGGAAGTAGAGGTTTTGATCAACGGAAAATCCATCGGAAGAAAGAGCGTTGAAACCGAGCGGCCTTTACCCTGCAGTGTCTGCTTCGAAACGACCTACCAGCCGGGTGTTGTGGAAGCAATAAGCTATGTTGACGGAAAAGAAGTAAGCAGAGATATCATGGAGACAACCGGAAAACCATCCCGCATTCACTTGATTCCGGAAAAACAGAAGATGAAGGCTGACGGACATGACGTGATCTATGTGGAAGCGGAAATAGTCGATAAGGACGGAAGGCTGGTTCCCGATGCTGAATTGTCATTATGTGCCGACGTAAGTCTTGTGTCAGATGGCGTAAATACAACTGCAGATAAAACCGCTTATTTGGCCGGATTCGGAACGGGCAACCCGATCACCGATGAAATCTATACATACAATCATACAGTCAGCTATCGCGGCCGCGCTTTGGCAATCCTTCGTTCCGGATATACAGCCGGAAAGGTAATCCTTACAGTTAATGCGGAAGGCCTGCCGGAAGCAAGCGTGGAATTGGAAATCAACGACTGACCTCCATCATAGTTGACGGCCTCCGGGCCGTCAACTTTTTATTTACGTCTACTTCTGATCGATTA
Organism: uncultured Lachnospiraceae bacterium; assembly: GCA_902780985.1. Next base: position 4,632 of record CACZHN010000043.1, read on the forward strand.
CATTAACTTCAAAGGAATCTCCTTCGTTCAATATGATATTGCCGCAGGAACATGTGGCCTTGATATCTCCTATTGCATCCTCGATACTCATATCTTTATCAAGCGTAATATGTACTGTATCGATGGTTTCTTTAAGTGACAGATTCCTCTCGGATTTATACTTCCTCAACTCTGAAATAATCGCTACTGCTGTCTCACCTATCTGATAATCCTTTTCACTTATACCGTATTCATCAGGAATAGGTCTAATAATTGTTTTATGGATAGATATCTCTTCTTCATGATCTTTATAATAACCCTGATAAATCTCTTCGGTTATATGCGGAATATATATTGCAAAGCATTTCAGCATACCGAGCAATGTATGATAAGCCGCGTAAAGTCCGGATCTTCTTGCATTTTCACCGTATATTTCAGGCTTGTATACCCTGTTCTTTATGATCTCGATATAATCATCACAGTAGCTCCAGAAGAACTTTTCCAGTTCTCCTATTGCCAGTCCGATCTCATACTTCTCAAGGTAATTTTCAAAACGTGCCAACATATTGTTGAATGAATATATAATCCATTTATCCATGATCATAAGATCTACGGCTTCGTCCTTATTAAACGGATTCAGCATAACCTTGTTTCCGTTATCATCGGTCTTCTCAAACCCTTCAAGCTGCATTATAACAAATTTTGCGGCATTATAGATCTTATTGATCAGCTTACCCGCGTTTTTAAACTCCTCTTCCGAAAAGAAGATATCATTTCCGAGACTGCCGGAAGAAGTCCATAATCTAACAGCATCGGCTGAAAACATCTTTATGAGTTCGTCGGGTTCCATTTGCGAATTTGCTTTTCTCTTGCTGATCTTTTCACCCTTTGCTGCCATAACGTGTCCGGAGATCATAACATCTTTCCAAGGGATCTTTCCCGTATGATATAGGCTTTTAACTATCGTATAGAAATCCCAGGTACGGATGATGTCATGGGCGTTCGGACGAAGGCTCATCGGAGTCATATCTTCTCTGAAAGCGTTCGAGTCATGCCAGTCAAGATTGATCAGCGGAGTAACCGACGAAGTAGCCCAGGTATCCATGATATCCTTCTCCGGTTCAAAATCAGTACAACCGCATGAACACGGCTTCTTAGGAGTATCATTTAATGGATTTACAGGAAGGTCTTCTATTTCAGGTAAATTTACTGCTCCGCATTTTTTACAATACCAAACAGGGAAAGGAACTCCGAAATAGCGCTGTCTTGAAATACACCAATCCCATTCAAGGTTTTCAACCCAGTTGGTGTATCTGGCCTTCATGTGTGCCGGATACCAGTTTATACTGTCTCCTGCTTTTAAGTATTCTTCTTTATTTGACAGAATGTCTATGAACCACTGCTTCTTTATGGTGATCTCCATCGGAGTACCGCAGCGCTCATGAGTCGCGACATTATGAGCGATCTCTTCCTGGCGGATCATATAACCCTGATCCTTAAGGTCAGCGATCATCTCTTTTCGAGCTTCAAGAATTCCCATCCCCGCATATTTTCCGCATATTTCAGACATGGTTCCGTTCTGCAGGATTGCCTCTTTAAATGTAAGATTATGCTTCTTATACCACTCAAGGTCGGTGAGATCTCCGAAGGTACAGCACATAACAACCCCCGAACCCTTTCCCGGATCAACCTTATCATCCTCAAGTACCGGAACGGTAAAGTCAAAAAGCGGAACGCGGATCTGCTTGCCCAGAAGATGCTTATTCTTCTCATCATCAGGATGAATGAAAATGCATTGGCAAGCTGCAAGAAGTTCAGGTCTTGTGGTTGCGATCTCAACGTAATTTCCGTCTTCACCATCGATATAGAATCTCAGATAGTTAAACAGCGATGGGATTTCTTTTGTTTCAAGCTCTGCCTGGGCAATAGCTGTCTGACATTCGGGACACCACAGCGCCGGAGCTTCGGAAAAATAAACCTTATTCTTTCTGTAAAGATCGATAAAAGATTTTTGCGAAGTCTTCTGCGCCTTCGGACTTATCGTCGAATATTCATGATCCCAGTCGCAGCTGAAACCTGCTGAAATAAACAGCTTCTTAAACTGCTTCTCAAGTTCCGTGGTCTTCCCAAGACACAGCTCGGTAAAATGCTCTCTTGTGGTATCGTGAGCCTTTATACCATGAGTCTCCTCAACGAGACGTTCCGTCGGAAGTCCGTTATCATCGAATCCGAAGGGATAGAATACGTTGAATCCCTTCATTCTCTTATACCTTGCCATTACTTCGGCCTGGGAATAAGAAAAAATATGTCCTATATGGATTCTTCCGTTAACTGTCGGAGGCGGTGTGTCTATTGAGTATACCGGAGCTTTCGAGTCCTCCGAAAACTTATAGATTTCCTTTTCCTGCCAGAATTCCTGCCACTTCGCCTCTGATTCGGCTGCATTGTACTTCTTTGATAACATTTTGTTTTCTCCTTCCTGCTTTATACGCTTACAGCAGAGCATGGAACGAACCTTCCGAGAATATAAAAAGACCGCCCATCCTGCAAAGATAAGCGGTCAGCATATACAATCAGACTATTTACTCTGAAATTAACCCTTCTCTGCAATCGGTAAATCACACACGTTAACAACACCATACACGTTGACGAGTACGGAGACGACGACGTATGAATTCACGACTGCGTTAAAATGCATATTAAAGAGCTCCTTTCAAAAGATATTATCGAAAAATTAACACTAATGCATTCAGATGTCAACAGAAAAATGAGATAATTCTTAACGCACTTTTATTCACGATAATTCTCACATTAAATCCTGTTTAAAAAAATTGCGTCATTGTATATGGATATATTTTTATGTATTTTCGGTTATTTTCCTGTTGATTCTCATTCTGTCCTTTGATATTATGAGGTTGATCAGATGCATTTGGATATTTTATGGTTATTTATCGGTTATTTCATTTAGAAGAGGAATTGCTATGACTATAGAAGAGATGATCATAAGAAAAAAAGAATTAGGATATTCATATCAATACATTTCGGAACAGTCGGGAGTTCCACTGGGAACTGTACAAAAAGTTTTCGGCGGCTCCACAGCCTCACCAAGACAGTCCACACTTAAAGCCCTAAGCAAGCTGTTCGAATCATCGATAAGCTATAACTCTCCCGACAGTGACTCCATTAATATCGATACAGTAAATGAATCCTCATCCTATACTTATGGCTCTAGTGCTATAAAGATTGACAGCTATGAAGGAAAAACTCTCGAAGACTATCTTGCACTGCCGGAAGGAACCCGCATTGAAATGATCGACGGAGTATTTTATGATATGGCGGCTCCAACCTTTGTTCATCAAAGGATTGCCGCAATGATTTTTAATGTCTTTGAAAACTTCGTAAACGAAAACGGAGGTCCGTGTATACCGTCCATCGCTCCGACGGATGTTCAGCTGGACTGCGATGATAAAACCATGGTTCAACCTGATGTTCTTGTAGTATGCGACAGAGATAAGATAATCAAAGCACATGTAGTCGGCGCTCCGGATCTTATAGTTGAAGTTCTCTCCCCAAGTAATTGGTATATGGACATAATACGTAAGATGAAAAAGTATAAAAATGCCGGTGTCAGAGAATACTGGATTGTTCTGCCGGACACAAAAGCCGTTCTTGTTTATGATTTCGAAAACAAATCCGATTCATGCGAACCTATCGAGTATTCTTTTAATGGCACCGTGCCTGTAAGAATCTGGGATGGAAAATGCACCGTCGATTTCAAAAATATTTATGACAAAGTAAGCTTCTTATATGATGACTGATCATCAGTCCTCAATTGTTCAGTCCCGATTATCCGAAGCTATAGAAATCGCAGGATTCCCATATGGTATCATCATAGCCTGAAATGCATGATACAGATCAGGTTTACCCGGCCATACCGTAGCCTTTGGTCTGTTATATTCATCAAGCTGGTGATACCATGATCCTGTTTTCTTATCCAGAACGTATGTATCAAGATACCTCATAAATGTAGCATAATCCTCTGCATATTCTTCTTCGCCGGTCACTCTGTATAATACGGCTGATGTATTGATTGCTTCAGCCAAAGTCCAATGCATCCTGTCTCTTACAACCGGTTTTCCGTTCCAATCAGTTGTATAAACTATTCCCTCTGCGCCGTCCGCGTTCCACGCATCGGATATCGCCCTGTCATATAGTCTGCGGGCTTTACCGATCATTTCACCGTCAGTCTCACCCGCTGATAACGCCCACTGAACTATCAGTCTCGCCCATTCTATTCCATGTCCCGGAGTTGCACCGTAGGGTTTGAACTGATCGTCAGGTTTATCTATATTCATGTTCAGATCAGGCTTCCAGTCCTCTGTAAAATGCTCAGGTATCCTGAAATCATTATCTTCAGCCCAACCGATCACGTGTCCGATGATCCTGCCTGCTCTGTCGCGGTATCTGTCACATTTAAGTGCATCTGCTGCCGCAAGGAAGGCTTCCACCGTATGCATATTTGCATTAAGTCCGCGATAATCGGAAAGCACCGTAAACTCTGTATTCCATGTGTCAACTGCCAGTCCTTCGTCTTCATTCCAGAAGAATCGGTCATAAGCATCCAGCGCATCATCCAGAAGCTCCCTTGCTCCCTCGATACCTGCAAGATATGCGCTCGATGCCGCAAGTATAACAAATGCATGTGCATAGCACTGTTTCATCGGAACTATCCCATCATCGGCTGTACGGCCTGCATACCATCCTCCGTTCGAAGAATCCCGAAGCTCGCCAAGGAGTCCTGCAACCGCTCTGCCCGCAAGATCTTTACATCCGTATATTCCCATCATGCTGCCTATACTGTATACATGCGCCATACGGCAGGTTATCCACGTTTCCCTGTTTCGTTCCATCAGGGGAGTACCGTCATCTCCCAGATAATAACTTCCACCTCCCGGTGAAGGAAATCTCTTTCCAAACTCCAAAAGTCTGATTGCATTTTCCTTCAGATAGGTTTTATTTTCTTCCGTGTCGATTCTGTATATATCGTCTGTCATACCGCTACGCTCCCATTATCATATCCGCGCTTACAGCTTATATCCGCACTCTGTCTTCTCCGGTCCGTCAACTCCGGATTCATAATGTGCTCTGAATTCCATATTGATATCACGGATTTCCTTCCTGCCATCTATATAATCCTGATACATTTCTGCAAGTCCTGACATGCAGCCGTCACAGGAACCGTTGATGTTACCGAGCGATTCGGCGACAATCTTCTCTCGTTCTTCTCTTGTCGTATCTTTAATAAGAATACTCATTATCCTACACTCCTATTCTTGTACTATGCTGTACTATTCCGTCATTCAGATACTGTGCTTTTATCAGCATTTTTGTTACTGTTTCACCCTTAAAAACTAGATGTTTTCATTATAGTATATCCGACAATATTTTCATAATTAAGATTAGCACGGTTTAGGCTTTTCTTCAGGATCCGATAAGCAGATAAAAGCAGAAAACTCTCTCTGCAAAACTCATGATTTGGGTGTAAAATATATTGTAACATGCTTAGTATTACAGACGCCTATTATAATATCCCGGCGGAGGAAAAATATACTATGAGTTATATAAAAACGTTGAAGAAACGGGGAATATCGGTCAGCAGAATGAATATCATAATGCTCATTTCCGCATTCATGATTTCGGTCATTCTGTTTTGGGCAATGAGCAGAACAAGTACGCTGTATAATGAAACTCATGAAATCACTCAGAATCTTCTTGATTGGAGAAAAGACGCATATGAACTTCAGATTGCTTCGGATTATCTGACGGAGCAGGTACGTTGCTTTGCCGTAACCGGTGACAGGCAGTATCTCGATAATTATTTTGAAGAAGCCGAGGTTACCAAAAGAAGGGATAATGCTCTGGAAACATTGCAGAAGGAACATAAAGAATCTGAGGCAATAAGAGATCTGTCCAGTGCCATGACTCAGTCAAAAAACCTCATGATCAAAGAATACTATGCTATGCGCCTTGCCATAGAGGGATACGGTTATGACGTAACCGAATACCCTGAAGTAATTCAGCAGGTCATACTGACCGAAGAAGATATCGCACTTTCCCCGGCAGAACAGATCAATCGTTCTTCTGATTATCTTTTCGATAACGAATATCTTCTGACAAAACTCAGAATATCCAATGATATGGCCTCATGTCTTGAGGTTCTCGAACAGGAAATGAACTCGAAACAGGCCGAGGTTTCGGAATCACTTAAACAGCAGGTTGCTTTCGAACATATACTTACATTTATTCTGATAGGAATAATGCTTTCAATTGTACTTGTAATATCGAGACTTGTATTTAAACCGCTCAGAAAATGTGTGGAAATAATCCGTAATGAAGAGGAAATTCCGCTTAAAGGAGCATATGAGATCCGATTTCTTGCCAAGAACTATAATCTTATGTATTACACCACCAAGGAGACGGAGAATAAACTTAATTACGACGCAAATCATGACAAACTCACTGGGCTCTTTAACAGAAGAGGCTATGATTTCTTTTTAAACAATGTTGATATGGAAACATCAACTCTTATGATCATAGATCTGGATAAATTTAAGAATATAAATGATACTTACGGTCATGATACAGGTGATAAAGCTATAGTCAAAGCTTCAAAGATCATTCTCAACAGCTTCCGTTCGCAGGACTATGTCTGCAGGATCGGAGGAGATGAATTCGCAATTATTATGATCAGATCAGATTCAAATATGAAGGACCTTATCACCCGTAAAGTAACCATGATAAATGAAAAGCTAAGCAACAGCGACAACGCAGACGGTGTTCCGGCTCTCTCCTGCAGCGTAGGTGTGGCTTTCGGTCACGTGGGAATAAGAACAAGTGAGCTCTTTAAGCACGCAGACACAGCCCTTTATAACGCCAAGGAAAACGGTCGAAACGGTGTGGCTTTCTACGATAATTAACTTCTTTACCGTCTATTGTAAAATATATGTTATCGTAGTTTGATCAGATTAAGGATCTCTTCTTCCGTAAGCATCATATCCGCTCCCGGATTTCTGTAAAATGAAAAATCTCTGTCCCCATCCGGAAATGTGTGCACAAAAGCCAGGGTTGTATGGATCTTATCATCCTTAACCAGTCCTTCGGTCCCTATTCCGACCTCTCTTAATGCTCTCTCCAACTGTTCGCCGAACATATCTTTCCCGACTTTGCCTATAAATGAAGTACTATGTCCCAGCTTCGCCAGCATAGCAAGCACATTGCACGGTGCTCCTCCCGGGTTTGCCTCCATGATAGGATTCCCCTGTGAGCTGGTTCCGTTTTCCGTAAAATCTATAAGCAGTTCTCCAAGTGCCACTACATCCTTTTTCAATATACAGTTCCTCCATATATTTTTGACATTATATTAACTCACTCTTTTATTCTGTGATAAGACTTCTAACCTCAACTTTCTTGGTCTTGCCCGCTGCAATATACGCAAACAGGAAATAGCAGAATGCAACCGCCGCTATCGGAAGAAATACGGTGATGAATCTGTAATCGATAACGAAATTTACTATTCCCATACCTCTCAACAGATATGAAAGGATCTTTTCCGATAATGATAAACTCAGTGCAGTTCCGAATATGATTCCAAAGAATGCTACTATAAGAAATCTAACGGCGAACTGAAGACGAAGGTTCCTTGATGTAAATCCCATAGCCTTATAGATTCCGATATCTATCTTCTCTCTGACAAATGTTTTCGAACATATCATGGATACAACCACAAGGGCAAATATCGCGGAAATAATATATATCACAGCCTTTATAGAATATGCTATCGTTGTGATCATTTTTTCGAAGGAACCTTCACCCGAATAAATATGTACATAAATATCCCCTGTCAGCTCGGATTCGATTTTTTCTTTGATATCTTCTGCCTTATCCGGATCAGAAAGCTTATAGCCCACATACTGTACGACAAAATCATCTATAAAGAATGCTGCAGCCTCGCTGTTCATTCCGAAGAATCGTCCCGCATCTTTAATATCTGTAATAAATCCGGAAATGACACAGCTTTTTTTCCTTCCTCTAAAGGATACTTCAACCACATCACCGATATTATATCCCATATCCTCCGCATATATCTGGCTCACGACAATTTCGTTTTCATAGAGAGGTGCGCGTCCTTTAGTAACGGTAAATACCTCTTCATCCTCAGACATAATGCAGTACAGCTTTTCACCGTTTAATATCATATATGTACTTTCGAAGCCATAGCGTTCTTCTATATCGGAATACTCTCTGATAATGTCTTCCATTTTCTCAAACTGTTTTCTCACATACTCTGTATTTTCCGGACTGCGTTCTTCCGTGTTCATAGCTATAGTAATATTCTCAGATGTAGCACCCATAGCTCTCTGTGCATTTTCCGACGATACCGCATCAGTCATTCCGGTCATTGTCATAAGGAAAAATACAAGAAGCGATGCTATCAGTATTGATGCCACATACCGCTTTCCTCCGGATGTAAACTGCCTGAAGGCAAGGCTCGGAGAAAGTGCTTTTCCCTTTATCGGAAGTGTAATCCTGCTGTCAAAAAACACTTCACATCTTCCGCCGGATACGGCTCTTATAGGTGATATAGTTCCTACTTTTTCGGATATAAGCATTATATAAAGTGCTGAAATGGTAAGTATTCCCAGAAGGATCAGCATGCATGGAACTATAGCAATGCCTCCGACTATTTTAATACCCACAACTGCTTCGAATGCTCTCGGGAGATATATAATGACCGGAACGGATAATATAAATCCCACAACAGTTCCTATAACCTCGGCCAGCATATACTGTCCGAGAAATACGAGTTTCAGCCTTCTGTTGTCAAAGCCCTGAGCCTTCAGAATTCCAAGGTCTGTATAATTCATTTCTATACTTGAGGAAATGCTGTTTGACATTACCACAAAGACTATAACCACCAGAATAATTACAAACGAAAGAAA
>CACZHN010000044.1:0-13539 GCA_902780985.1 uncultured Lachnospiraceae bacterium
GTTCAAGAATTTCTTTGAAGGTAAGACTTTCAAATGCGATATCCTGCTGATTCAGCCGGAAATGGATACCATGGAAATCGCGACACCGTGGGAGAAGAAACATCATTTCTATTATAATCAGAAGATAAACTGTATGAGAGCTTCCGGTTATATGGAGCTGGGCGGAAAGAGATATGAGTTTAATCCGTCCAGAGATTTCGGAACACTGGACTGGGGCCGAGGAGTCTGGACCTATGATAATACATGGTACTGGGGCTCGGGCAATACGGATCTGAACGGAAAGGCTTTCGGATTCAATATAGGTTACGGTTTCGGCAATACGGAAGCGGCTTCCGAGAATGTCATATTCTATGACGGAGTAGCGCATAAGCTGGATGACGTTACATTTCACATTCCGGAAGGAAGCTACACGGATCCTTGGAAGATCACTTCCTCCGATGGGCGCTTTGAGATGGACTTCGTGCCGGTGCTTGACAGGGCCGCGAATCTTGACTATAAAGTTATAGTATCCGATCAGCATCAGGTTTTCGGAAGAATGAGCGGAACGGCCGTACTGGATGACGGAACTGAACTTACGATAAAAGATGTTATGTGCTTTGCCGAAAAGGTACATAACCGTTACTAATGAAGGTTTTGGAGGGGATTATGCATTACAACTGTCTGATCGTGGATGACGAGGTGGATCTCGCCAAGATGACAGCGGAATATTTTCAGATGTTTGATGTGAGTACGGCTTACGTTGACAGTGCTGAAGCGTGTTTTGATTTTCTGAAGGACAACACCATCGACCTGCTGCTTCTGGACATCAATCTGGGAGAGGGTTCGGGATTTGAAGTCTGCAGAAAGATAAGAGAGGAATACCAGTTACCGATACTGTTTATCAGTGCCAGACAGAGCGACGATGACGTTCTGGTGGCCCTCAGTATCGGCGGCGACGATTATATAAAGAAGCCTTACAGTCTGTCGGTTCTGCTTGCGAAGGTAAGGATCAATCTGAAGAAGGTTGAGCAGATAAAGGAACTTAAGGAAAATGCATCGGCAGCCGGAGCTGTTGAAGCTAAGGATGAAGAAACGGGAAGAATGGTTCTGGATGCACCTACCATGTCGGCGGTGCTGGACGGAAACAGAGTTATCCTCAAAGCTAAAGAGTTTGCGCTTCTGAAGTGTCTCTATGAACATAAGAATACTATAGTTACAAAGGAAAGCCTCTTCGATGAGGTATGGGGCGACAGCTTTTATTCCGACGGAACCCTGAATGTTCATATAAGAAAGCTGAGAGAGAAACTTGAGAAGGATCCGAATAATCCGGAGATCATTAAGACCATCTGGGGAACCGGATACATCCTTGAACTGTAAGAGAAATCATTATGAATCAGATATCCAGAATTACATTTGCATATACATTGCTTATGATAGCTGCATTGCTTTTCATCATTCACGGCTATCGGAAGAATGACTATAAAGGCAGGGACATTGTGTATTACAATGACTGCCTTTTAAGTATGTGCGAAGAATATGCCGCGGGAAAAAACGAGGCGGAGATAGAAGCAAAGTACGGCTGCGATATAGTGTTATCCAAGGAACTGGTAGGCATGGAAATGACGGATTACTACATCAGCGGTGCGCTGGTGCTGGACTTTGCACCGGAAGGAGAATACATCGGCAAGGTAGTCTGGGATGACATAAACGAAAATCTGGAGCAGGTAAAGAACTACACCAGAAAGACCATTGTGATCTTCTGGGCCATAGTTCTTGCACTGGGCTACTTACTGATATGCCTGGTATGGCGTTTCCTTATCAGGCCGGTAAATGAAATGAATAAGTATGCGGCGGAGATAGCGAAGGGAAATCTGGATGTACCTCTTCCTATACATAAGCATAATCTTTTCGGTTCATTTACCGAAAGCTTCGATATAATGAGAGAAGAGCTGAAAGCCGCAAGGGAAAGAGAGATAGAAGCGGGCATCGCAAAGAAGGAAATGGTTGCCGCTCTGAGCCACGATATAAAAACGCCTATTGCCACAATCCAGGCTACCTGCGAAGTTCTGGATATGAAGTATAAGATCAAGCTGGATAAAGACGCGGGCGGTGACGAAAAAGATATCAGAGATACTCTTGAAAAGGTCGAATCCATTTCAACCAAGGCGGAAACCGTAAACAGCCTTATGAACAACGTGGTTCACGCAACCCTTGAGGAACTCGACAGGATAGAAGTGAATCCGTCGGAGAATCCTTCGGGAATTATCGAAGAGTATTTCAATACAATGAAGAATACGGGAAGCGATTCGGAGATAATTTTAGAGAATCACATTCCGGAATGTCTGGTATATATCGATACCCTGAGAATGGAGCAGGTTATAGATAATGTCATCGGCAACTCCAGAAAGTACGCGGGAACGGATATCCGCGTAAACTTCAGCACGGTTTCCGGCGGCTACGTAAAGATACGGATCAGCGACAGCGGCCCGGGCGTCAGCGAAGACGACCTTCCGCTCATCACCGAAAAGTACTATAGAGGAAGCAAGGCCAAAGCCCGGAACGGTTACGGTCTGGGTATGTACCTTGTCAAACTCTACATGGAGAAACAGGGCGGCGGAATAGAATATTATAACGACAACGGATTCACGGTGGAACTTCTGGTAAAGAAAGTGTGAGACGTGGGGACGGAGGTTTGACTACTCAAACCTCCGTCCCCACGTCTCACACTTTTATGACTGTGGTCACTTTTTTATTATGACCGAAAATTGTATTATCTTTTTGTAAGATAGATTTGGACCGGGAAAGGTAACGTGATGAATACAAGATTATCAGCTTGGAATTATATTCGAAATAACAAAAAGACGGCAGGAGTTCTGATTGTGGCTCTGGCGCTTTCCTTTATGGCGATATACGCGATATACGTATTGCTGGCCACTACGATTGAAAGCTTCGAACCGGTAATGGTGGAAATGCCGAAGAAAGTAACCTACGCCTCGCTTACGGATGAGACAATAGGTGTAAAGAGGGAAGATTATGAGACGGGCGAAGAGTACAGTCTGGCCTGGAGAGACCGTAAAGATGAGATCGTCGAAAAGCTGAAGGAGCATAAAGGAATTGAAAATGCGTATTTCACTGAGATTATTTACGCAAAGTATGAAGCGGTTCTCGGTGGATGGAATTACGAAACGCCGCTTCTGGAAGCAGAGGAAATTCCTCAGTTCCTTGAGCATACGGGAGCGAAGCTTATAGAGGGACGGATGCCCGAAGGTGACGGAGAAATTCTGGTAGATAAGATCGTAATGAAAAATCAGAACATACAGGTAGGTGACTGGTTCAGGGAAGACGTCTTCGGTGAAAGCTTTAAGATATGCGGAGTTATCGAATCGGACATTATGGTCTGTGTGGGAACTCCGATTACAGGAACCAACAGCGGCTGGTGCTATGTGATCCTCAGTGATGAAGATACATCGGATGCGAAAAAGCTCTTTAGCGATATCGGCATTCAGATTACGGATGAAGATTCGGTTTTTGATGCAGTGTACTGCAAAGAGCAGTATGACAACGATACGAAGAACATGATCGAGTCGGTGGTAAATATACTCTATCTCGTAGTCATGATCTTCCTGGCGATATCGGTGTTTGTGGCATACATTTCCTTTATGAGAAACAGAGTAAATGAGTACTGCCTCTATTCATCCATAGGTTACAGCAGACAGAACATCTACGGAATGATCATGAGGGAAATGATGATCATCTTCGGTATAGGAATCATAGCCGGCGCACTGCTGTCTCTCTCGGCGGCATACCTGATACACAATCTGATCATCGAGCCGAAAGGACTTGTGGGACATATAATCTACAGCGACAGGATGTTCGGAATACTGGCGGCCTATGTGTTCATCATGGGACTGCTTCAGCTGCCGGTGCTGCTGAATATACATGACATAAAGACAATAGATGCGATAGAAGATTAAGAGGATAAAAATATGTTTGAAGTAAAAAATATAAGCATGATCTATGACATGAATACGGATGAGAAAATGTATGCCTTGAAGGGATTCGATCTTAACCTGCCGGATAAGGGGCTGGTGGGAATAATCGGACCTTCCGGAAGCGGCAAGAGTACTCTGATGTACTGTCTCTCCACCCTTAAGAAACCAACCGAGGGAAATGTAATCTACAACGGAACTTCCCTTACAGATGCCAATAATCACGAGAGAGAAAGACTCAGAAGAAAAGAGTTCGGCTTCATATTTCAGAAGCATTATCTGGTGCCTTATATGAGCGCATTTGATAACGTGCTTGTGGCATCGGTGGAAAAAGGAGCAGAGGTTATAAAGCGCGCGAAAGAATGCCTGTCAGACCTGGGACTTAAGGAAAGAGAATTTAAGAAGAAGCCTTCCAAGCTTTCCGGAGGCCAGTGCCAGAGAGTGGCCATAGCAAGAGCCATGATCAATAATCCGAAGGTCATCTTTGCCGATGAGCCCACCGCATCCCTTGATCATGAGAATGCATTTAACGTTATGAAGATACTTAAGAAATATTCGGAAGACAGATTGGTTCTGGTGGTAACTCATGACAGAAGCATACTCAGTGACAGCGACATGATAATAGAAATGTGGGACGGAGATATAAGCCGTAGACCCGAGAAAAAAGAGGAGATCGCATGAAACCTTTTTCCGCACTTTATTACATAAAAGAAAATAAGAGAAAATCCTCGGTGATCATATTTATGCTGATCCTTACGACATTTATATTTCTTGCGGGAAATTACATAGACAGCGTATACTATTACTGGGATGCTTATTTGGGATATACAGATAAGCTCTGCGTTATCACGGTTGTTTCCACAGACGAGGATTATAAAGATTTTACATCACTTTACGAAGATCTGAAAAACGATGACAGGTTTACGGTGCAGCCGAGAACCGCAAGAGGTTATCTGGGACTTCCGTGGACATGTACCTTGGGATTTGAAATGGGAACCGCAAGCATGGTATTCGATTCCGTGGATGATATGAAGGAGGCCTTCAAAATCTTCGGAGTTGACTGCGACTATACGGACTTAAAAGACTATTCCGTAGTAATGTCGGAAACTCTGGCAAAGCAGTACGGACTGAAAAAGGGCGATGTGATCGATTCATCGGTGGACAAAAATATAGACGGAGAGTATTCCCTTGACGCTCTGATAGATGATGAAAGCTTTGCACTGTACTATATCATACCGACAGAGGAAACCGTCTTAAGAATGAATGTACTGAGTTCCGAATATACGGGACATGAACTGAGAGATGCGATAGCTTCCGTACAGGGCGACAGAAAAGCACAGGTGAGTGAGCCGGGCATTGACGAGATGGCGCGTCAGTTCACACCGTTTTTCCTGATATTCTTCAGCGGAATCATCCTTCTGTCGCTGGTACTTTCCATCGTGGTTAATTCCGTTATCACAGGACAGTATATTAAAAGAACTTACGAGTTCGGAGTATACAGAGCTATCGGAATGTCCCGGGGTGAGATATACAGGAAATGCGCGTCTGAGATCTTAACAACGGATTTCATAGCGATACTTATGGGAGCGGCAGCCATACTGCTCTTTACATTTATGATAAACGAACTTCATTACATACCGAAGGGAATGTACCTTCCGTATTTTTCCAAAATCGGACTGTACGGCGTACTGCTTTCCAACCTGATGGTGGTTATCCCGACTATGCTTCTGAAGGGAAGAAAGATGAGCAGGGCGGATGTTACGGAGTTTTAATTTAATAAAAGCGAGTGACACTATGATAAGTGTGATTATATCCAATGTGATTATATCTGTGCTTGCGATAATCTCGGCAGTATTTTCGGAATACGTATTTCCGGAGATACTGCTGGGTGGGATATTGATGATCCTTATAACCGCAGGTTACTTAACGGATGGACACGAAAAACTGTTCAAATTCATACAGATTTTCGTGGCTGTCCTTTTTGCGTTTTTATCCGGAGGCTGGTGGGGATTTATCGCATTTGCCTGCATCAGAGAACTGAAGCTTTTAGCAGCCTGCGTCTCGGCCTGTGTGGGCTATATGATCTTTGTTTTTTATAACAGTGCGGGAGTCAGCGGATACATGGTGGCGAAAATGCTGCTCGGCATGATCATCATAGTTTCGGCAGGTCTTTCCATCGTTTTTATCAGAACCGTGATCATACGTAAAGACGAAAGGCAGCAGGAAGAAAACCGCAGGATGATAAATAACAGCCTCAGTGAAATGCATGAGATAAAGAAGAATAAAGAACTGTCTCAGCAGAGCTTTTACATAGATAAAAATGCAAGGCTCACGGAGAGGGAAAATATAAGCCGCAACATTCATAACAGCGTGGGTCATTCCATAACGGCGGCCATAATGACTCTGGATGCGGCGGATATGCTCTTCGATAAGAATCCGGAAGAGGCTCATAAGAGAATGAATGATGCCGCGGTGAGGATAAGAGGAAGCCTGGAATCCATAAGGAGTGCGGTAAGAGCACTGGATACGGAGGACGAAGATGTTTCGGTAAAGGACATGATGTGTTATACTGATAACATTATCGATGAATTCGTTATGGATACAAGGATCAACTGTGACAGGATATACGATATGTATTCCGAAGATATGATGCTTCCGAAGGAACATGTGGAGTTTCTGACAGGAGCTCTCAGCGAGCTTCTGACCAACGGAGTGAAGCATGGCGGAGCCACGGACTTTACGGTAAAGCTTTCCGGTGACTCGGCACATATCATGCTGGAAGTAAAAGATAACGGAAAAAGCAGCTTCAGTGATGAAACCCGTGATGAACTGATAGAAAAGGGCTTCGGTCTGAAGAAGCTGGCCTCCTACGCAAAGCGCTGGGGAGGATTCGCAAGATTCGATAATGACAACGGTTTCAGTTCCGCAATAGAACTTCCTATTGCGAAGACCGATGGGATGGGAGAGGTATAGGTATGTATAGAATACTGCTTGTAGATGATGAAAATATGCTGTTGGACAGTCTGGAAATTATCCTGTCCCTGAATGATATGGAGATAGTCGGCAAGGCTCATGACGGCAACGAAGCGCTGGATATACTTAAGAAAACCATGTGTGATATCGCGCTGGTGGACCTTAATATGAAGGGCATGGGCGGCATCGAACTGATAGGTCATATGAAGAAAATCTATCCCGAGATAAAGATACTGGTGCTGACTACATTTTACGATGATAAAAATATCACCGACGCCATCAGTAAGGGCGCGGACGGATATCTCCTTAAGGACAGCGGCAAGGATGCAATCCTGGGCGCCGTGGGACAGCTTATGAGCGGAGTGAGCGTGCTGGATCCAAAGGTCATGCAGCGGCTTACATCCCTTATGAATAAAAACGAAAATACAAAACTTTTCGATGAGATGACCGGCAGGGAGCGGGAGATTGCGGTGCTTCTGGCTGAGGGACTGACCAACAGACAGATTGCGGACAAGCTTTACATTTCCGAAGGAACCGTAAAGAATTACATCTCATCAATATATGATAAGACAGGCATTCACGACAGGGTTAAACTTGTGGTGGCTCTGTCGGGAGGTTTATAAAATATGAAGGCAGTTTATCTCGAAGAGGGTGCGGTGAACAGAGGCGATATAACGCTGGATCCCATCACTTCTATTATTGAGACAAAGGTTTATAAGAATACAACGGAAGAGGATAAGCTGGAGCATATCGGCGACGCGGAAGTTGTATTTGCCAATAAGATAATATTCGATGAGGAGACTTTCGAAAAGCTTCCGAATCTGAAATACATCGGCGTGTGCGCCACCGGATACAACGTGGTCGATCTGGATGCGGCAAAGCGCCACAATGTAAGAGTTACAAATGTACCGGCCTACAGCACAGAGTCTGTGGCACAGCTTACCTGGGGATTCATCCTGGAGTGTGCGGGTCATATCCAGCAGCATAACGACAGCGTTCATAAGGGCGACTGGGTGCGCTCGGATACCTTCTGTTACTGGCTGAGTCCGGTGATGGAGCTTGACGGAAAGACCATCGGAATCGTAGGTTACGGCAACATCGGAAAAAGAGTTGCGGAGATAGCGCTGGCCTTCAGAATGAAGGTGCTGGTGTATACAGCTCATCCTGAGAAGTATACGGGTGAAGATGAGAGGATTACATTTACATCCCTTGATGAGGTTCTTGAATCCTCGGACGTGGTAACCCTTCACTGCCCTATGAATAAGGAAACGGAAAAGCTTATCCGCAAAGAGACCATCGATAAGATGAAGGACGGAGTCATCATTATAAATGTATCCCGCGGCGGAATCGTAGACGAGGCCGATCTGGCGGAGGCACTTCGCTCCGGCAAGGTTTCCGCGGCTGCAGCAGATGTGGTGTCAACGGAGCCTATGAGAGAGGAGAACCCTCTTCTTACCGCACCGAATGTCTGCATAACTCCGCACATTGCCTGGGCAAGTGTGGAAGCAAGACGCAGACTGATACGGGTTATTGCGGATAATGTAAAAGCCTTTATGGAAGGAAGAGAAGAAAATGTGCTCGTTTGATATAAAAGAAAATGTATGCTCTGCCGTACTTACCCTGAAGAAGGGAGAGGGTCGTACCATCAAGGCAGGCGGAAGCTGGATATACGATAATGAAGTAGATAAGATAGACGGAGAATATAAGGACGGCAATATCCTGAAGATAGTTGATTTCGACGGTTATCCTATGGGATGGGGATTCATCAATTCAGCATCCAAGATAAGAGTCCGCATGATGACAAGAGATGCGGAGGCGGAGATAAATGATGCCTTCCTTTATAACAGAGTTAAAGCAGCCTGGGAGTACAGGAAAGCTGTAATAGATACATCTTCCTGCCGTGTGATCTTCGGAGAAGCGGATTTTCTTCCGGGACTGGTAATAGATAAGTATGAAGACGTGCTGGTAGTTGAATCCCTGGCGCTTGGAATCGATATCCTTAAGGAAAGGATAATCGAGATTCTTAAAGAACTCATGTTGGCGGACGGTATTAAGATCCGCGGCGTATACGAGAGAAGCGATGCCAAGGTAAGACTCAAGGAAGGCATGGAGCGCAGGAAAGGATTTATCGGAGAAGAGTTCGATACCGCTGTGCAGATAACCGAGAACGGAGTAAAGTATAACGTGGATATCGTGAACGGCCAGAAGACAGGATTCTTTCTGGATCAGAAGGGAAACAGGATGGCTGTTCAGGAGCTTTGCAGGAAGCTTTCCGCTTCGAATCCGAAGGTTTCGGTACTGGACTGCTTCACCCATACGGGTTCCTTTGCCCTTAATGCGGCAGTCGGAGGAGCCGGGGATGTGGAAGCTGTGGATGTATCCGAGCTTGCCATAGACGAAGCCCGCAGAAATGCCGAGCTTAACGGCGTTACGGACAGGATGACATTTACCTGTGATGACGTACTCGACCTGCTTCCGAGATATGTGGAAGAGGGAAGGAAGTACGACGTGGTGATCCTTGACCCACCGGCCTTTACAAAGTCCAGAGAGACTATAAAGAAGGCCATGAAGGGATACCGCGAGATAAATATAAGAGGCCTGAAGCTGGTTAAATCCGGCGGATATTTTGCTACATGTTCCTGCTCGCATTTCATGGATCAGGAGCTGTTCACCGAGGTGATAGCACAAGCCGCAAAGGCAGCCCACAAGAGGCTGAGACAGATCGAGTTCCGCACCCAGGCACCGGATCATCCGATCCTTTGGGCGGGAGACGAAATGTCATATTATCTGAAGTTTATAATCTTCCAGGTTTTGGATGAAAGATAGAACCTGCCGAACAGTTAAGATTTAATCTAATTTTAATCTTTCTCAAAAGACCGCTTAATATGGTCTGAGTATATTATTACCAACAGATGAATGCTAATCGGAGCATTATACTTCATTTTTGGGAAAGTTGAGGATACAGACGATGGATGAGATGGAAAAGGTTGAGAAGTTAAGAGCGAGAGCCGAAGTAACAGCCGACGAGGCGCGAAATGCGCTTAAAGCCTGTGACGGAGATCTGCTGGATGCCATGGTATTTCTTGAGAAGATAGGAAAGGCCAAGGCCCCTTCGGAAGTTGTGGTAACCACAAGCCGTACGGAACATACCACGTTTGAAGATGTTCAGAATACGGTAGACAGATACGACAGGGAGGCAGCAAGACCTCTCAGCACAAAGCTGAAGCATCTTTTCAGTATTATAATGGATAAGCTTTCCAACAACTTCTTAAGGATAGAGCATAAAGGTGAAGAACTTATCAAAGTTAAGCTTTGGATAGTTGTACTGGTAATGCTGTTTGTATGGCATGTCAGCATAGTTGCCATCATCATTTCACTTTTCTTCGGAGTAAGATATTCCTTCGTGGGAAGAGATGATATGACGGAAGCAAACAAGCTGATCGGAAAAGCATCAGAAGCAGCCAGTTATGTTAAGGATAAATTTGATAAACTATAAAATATTTAAGGGGAGACGAAAATGTCACATTTACTTGTAGTCGAGGATGAAGAGAAACTTGCCAGATTTATTGAGCTGGAGCTTAAGCATGACGGATATGAAGTCAGCAAATCCGGTAACGGACGTGAGGCCCTGGAGATGGCCCTGGAAAATGATTACGATCTGATCCTGTTGGATATCATGCTTCCTGAGCTGAACGGTCTCGAGGTTATGAGAAGATTATCAAGGGAGAAATCGGTTCCCGTTATACTTCTTACTGCAAGAGATGCGGTCATGGATAAGGTTTCCGGACTTGATGCCGGAGCGGTTGATTATATAACAAAGCCTTTCGCTATCGAAGAACTCCTTGCGAGAATCAGAGTAGCGCTTAAGCTTTACGGCAACAGAGCCGCACTTGCAGCTGCAGGTGCTTCGGCGGAAGCTGCTGAAGATGTGAAGAAGGACGAGGGCGTACTTACATGGGAGAAGCTGGTTCTCAGCATCCCGCGTCATGAAGTAAAGTATGACGGCCATCTTATAGAACTGACCAACAGAGAATTTCTGATGCTTCAGACACTGCTTCAGAATATGGATATCGTACTTTCAAGAGATACCCTCCTGGAAAAGGTATGCGGATATGATTATGTCGGTGAGACAAATGTAATCGATGTATATATCAGATATCTGCGTTCAAAGATAGATGATGAGTATGATGTTAAGATGATCCAGACAGTCAGAGGTGTCGGTTACGTTATCAAGAGTGAGGGGTAATCTATGAACTCTGAGGAGATCGATGTAATTGAATCAAGGAATTCGGTGCCTGTATATGAGCCGGAACCTGTGCCTGATGGTGAGTATGAACTGACTACCGGGCAGGATTACGATCTTATGCCCGATCCGGGACCTGTTTCCGGTAAGAAGACAGCGAAGAAGAGAATGAGTTCCATAGCCAGAAAGCTTCATTGGCAGCTGGTAAGAAAAAAACTCAAACTTTACTTTGTTGAGAACATTCTGGTTCTGGGAATCATGTGCGGCGGATGGGCCTATATGCAGGAATCTCATTCGGAAGCCGGATTTGATATAGACAGAGTAAGAACCTTATACTACGATGAGGAACAACGTACCGTTGATTATCAGGTACTGGACATCGAAGGTACAGAGCTTCTGAATATAAGCATTCTGCCGGATGCATACCATATAATGCAGGTTATGGCAGTGCTGGTGGGACTTCAGGCGCTTTCTATAATATTCGGACTTTACAGCGAAGGCAGAAGGATCAGAAAGACTCTTAAGCCTATCAATGAGATTGCCGTAAGAGCCGACAGACTTAACAGACTGACTCTTTCCGACGGTACAAAGTATCATGAAATCGAGTCGGCGATAGAAAGCATCAAGCCGGGTGAAGAGGCACCGCTTTCCTTACAGGATAAGGATCTTGTGGGAATAGAGGCAGCCATGAACAACCTCCTGATAAGAATGAAAGAAACTTATCAGCAGCAGGCTAGATTCGTAAATGATGCATCACACGAACTTCGTACACCTATCGCGGTTATCCAGGGATATGCAAATATGCTGGAGCGCTGGGGCAGGGAGGATCAGGAAGTTCTTGATGAATCCATACATGCTATTGTGCATGAGGCGGACCACATGAATAAACTTGTGGAACAGCTTCTCTTCCTGGCCAGAGGAGACAGCGGTAAGACCATACTTAAGAAGGAACCGCTTTCGCTGAATGCAATGATGCAGGAGATATACGAGGAGTCGCTTATGATAGATGAGGATCACATTTATCGTTACAGTGCTCCTGAAGAAGAGATAACAATAGAAGCGGATCAGACGCTTCTCAAACAGGCTGTCAGAATTCTTTTGGATAACGCAGCCAAGTACACTAAGAAAAAGGATGAAATTAAACTCGGGATTGGCCGAGATGAGAAGGGACTGGCATACCTTCAGGTTCAGGATACCGGACTCGGAATGTCGGAAGCGGATGTTAAACATATGTTTGAACGTTTCTATAGGTCCGATGAAACAAGAGAGATCAAAGGAACAGGTCTGGGACTTTCCATTGCCAAGTGGATAGTCGATAAACATAACGGACATTTTGAAATTCTTTCCAGAACCGAGCTTGGAACGCGTATCCGCATTGTACTTGGAGATGAGACAGAGTTGTGATATACTAGTTTAGACGTTTTTTATGAAAGGTTACGTGTTAGATGGGCACACTTATATTTATAGCTTTATGCTGGTACTTCGTCAAAGGTCGGGAAGACCCGGGAGTAAGGAGAAAAGTGAGAGGATTATTCGGGGCAACAAAGATGCTCGTGGGTGGATTTGTATCTATCATATTCATCACGGTGGCATTTTCATTGCTTGCCAGCGGAGTATTTACCGCATTCGGCGGAGCCATTCCGTTTATATTTATTGCGGCTTTGATATCCAAGGCTGTTAAGGCCGGAAAGAATGAGCAGAAGAGAGAAAAGAGCGTTGAATATCGTGAGATCAAGCAGACTGTAAATCATGGCGCGGGATATAAGCTTACTCAGTCAACATCAAGAAGAGTAAGGATAATATCCAAGTTCAACAAGAAGTACAATCTTAATCTTACAGATGATCAGATTGAAAGAATCATGAATGCCTCCTATGTATCTTATTACTGGGAGAAGGAAATTTACGATATGTCTCAGGACTACAATGTTAAGGCCGAGTGGCTTAAGTCCGATACGGACTGGCTCAGAGCATATCTTATGGCATTTCCGGTTATGGACATCGCGTCCGACTTCTCTGTTCAGAAGAGAATGATCGTGGAATCATTTAACCAGATATTCAAGGGACTCAGCGCATCATCCTATTATTCCATTGATGAGATGATCATAGACGTAAACAACAAGTACCTTGTGAATTTCGATGAGATGACATTTATGATCGCATACAAGTTTCTGAAGCAGAACGGATATAATTACGAACTTCCGAGAATCGGAGTTATGAGAAACGAAAGCGATATAGAAAAACTCGCAAGAGAGTACGACGACATGGAAAATCCGCAGAACACACCTACACCGTTAGCAAGGTGAGACGTGGGGACGGGGGTCGAGTAGTCATTTTGACTACGCGACCACCGTCCCC
>CACZHN010000044.1:13581-14651 GCA_902780985.1 uncultured Lachnospiraceae bacterium
ATGCGGTTCTCGGCACGTTCGATGGCGCCTTCGGTCTTCTTCAGGTCGCTTGCCAGCTTTCTCTGGCGGGCATATTCGGCCTTGCTGTTTTCGTACTCCGCTTTGGAGCTTTTTTTATTTTCTTTTGCGTATTCGTCAGTGGAAACGATGGAGAATCCCTGGCGTGTCACACTTACGGTGTTGTCCGCATTTTCGTTATCCGCGTTCTGCAGTTCGTAGATCCTGTCGCGGTTTTCTTCATAGTAATCGTAATTGCCTTTGTAATTGGTAAGGACCTTGTTGCGAAGTTCAAGGATCCTTGTGGCGATCTTGTTGATGAAATATCTGTCGTGGCTGACGGTAAGGATTGTTCCCGTGTAGTTCGACAGTGCATCCTCCAGGATTTCCTTGGAAGGGATATCCAGGTGGTTTGTAGGCTCATCCAGGATCAGGAAGTTGGCAGGAGAGAGCATAAGCTTTGCAAGAGACAGACGTCCTCTTTCGCCTCCCGACAGTTCTCCGATGGTCTTAAATACATCTTCTCCCGTAAAGAGAAATGCAGCCAGGACATTTCTTATCTTGGTATTATTCATCTCAGGGAAGGAATCCGACATTTCATCGAAAATGGTTTTCGTAGGATCCAGATCGTGATGCTCCTGATCGAAGTATCCGACTCTTACGCGGGAACCGAGAGTTATGGTTCCGCTGTCCTTGGATTCAAGTCTGTTTATTATCTTGAGGATAGTGGTCTTGCCGCTTCCGTTGCCGCCGATAAGGGCAACCTTTTCCCCACGCTTAATGTCTATTGCTATGTCTGTAAAGAGACGGTTATCTCCGAAGCTCTTTGTGAGTTCCGATACCTGAAGCACGTCTTCACCTGATTCGGTAACCGGTGTGAGAGTAAGCCTCATATCCGCATTTACTTCGGTAGGCTTTTCCAGACGCTCAATCTTGTCCAGCTTCTTCTCGCGGCTCTCCGCACGCTTTATGGACTTCTCGCGGTTGAACTGCTTAAGCTTGGTTGTGACCGCCTCCTCGTGCCGGATCTCAGCCTGCTGCTTCATATAGGCGTTGATCTTTGCCTGACGTAT
>CACZHN010000045.1 GCA_902780985.1 uncultured Lachnospiraceae bacterium
AGAAGTGCAGAGAGGTCAACCGCGAGGTTGCCAAGTATGCCGATGTAGTCATCGGAAGTGAGGAAGACTTTACTGCATGCCTCGGATATGAGATTCCGGGAAGCAACGAGAATTTTACGGAGCTTAATGTTGAAGGATACAAGGCTATGATTTCGGAAGCAGCTAAAGAGTATCCTAACTTCAAGGCGGTGGCGGCTATGCTTCATACCGTAAGGACCGCTTCGATAAACGACTGGAAAGCTCTCTGCTGGTCAGACGGAGAAATCTGTATGTCCAAGGAATATATAGGACTTGAGGTCCTTGACAGAGTGGGAATCGGTGATTCCTTCGCGTCGGGATTCATTTACGGACTGATGACAACCGGTGATCCGGAGATATCGGTCAATTACGGAACAGCTCACGGTGCACTTGTTATGACTACACCGGGAGATACTTCCATGGCGGGGGTAGATGAAGTAGAAGATGTTATGCGCGGAGCGGGGGCCCGCGTTAAAAGGTAATTAACTGTCCGGTTCGGAGCATGGGTGTGAGCTGCCGGGCATTTAATAAAATGATATATATATTTTTTCACAAAAAGGTTTAGGAGAAGAAGACATGAGAAGAGTGACAAGAAGGTTTGTAAGTCTCGGGCTTGCAACGACACTTATGCTCTCAGTGGGTGCCTGCGGAAAAACAGAGCCGGCAACACAGGGGGCTACCGAGAGTACGGAAGCGGCAACAGAGGCCGCTACGACAACAGAGGCAGTAGCTAAGGCTGAGCCGATTGAGGGTAACATCATCGACAACCCGTATTTTGAGGAAGAGGATGTAAGCATGTGGTCAATCGAGTGCGGCACATCCAAGATCAGTGCGGGATCAGACAGTGCTGAGGCAGCTGAGGGATACGGATACTACGGAATCATCGACAGAGATCCGGCATCATCATCACCTTATGACTGTTTTGCACAGGACGTAACAGCCGAGTTACAGAGCGGCGTTACATACGACTATGAGTTTTATGCAAAGCTTTCCGCTGATTATGAGGGAGCACCTGATGATCAGAGAACAGTAGACTTTGCTCCGTATCTTACGGTAGACGGACAGACAACATATCTCGGTTCTTATTCGGGCGAGATAACAGGTATCCCGAGCCAGGCACTTAAGCCGGGTGAGTGGACAAGATTTGCCGGAACATTCACACCTAAATTTGCCGGAAATCTTGATAAGGCCGTAATCCGTGTCATCGAGCAGGGAACAGACTACGGTAACGGAGTTTGTGTAAAGGGAGATTATTATATTACAGGTTTCTCGCTGGTACCTGAAGAAAGTTCGGGAGAACTTGCGGGAATCGAAACAGATATTCCTGATCTGAGATCCGTTGTTGCATCAGCAGACGGACTCGGTGAAGATGCAATCTGCGGAACATGTTTCGGAAATGCTGAGATCAACGATCAGAATCTTATCGATCTGATGGAGAAGCATTTCAACGCAGTTACACTTGAGAACGAACTTAAGATGGACTGTATGTTCGGTTACAACAACGATGCCCCTCCTGCAGGAAGCATTCATGAAGAAGAACTGAACGGTGAGAAGATTCAGGTTCCTACGATCGACCATTCAAGAACAGATGCTGTACTTGATAAGATCGTTGAGTGGAATGAGGCAAATCCCGACAAGAAGATCAGAGTCCGCGGACACGTTCTTGTATGGCATTCACAGGCACCTGAGTGGTTCTTCCATGTTGATTACGACAAGAACAACGATTATGTAACAGCTGCAGAGATGGATAAGAGACAGGAGTGGTACATCAAGTCCATCTTAGAGTATTACACAGGCGCTGACAGCAAGTATGCAGGTCTCTTCTACGGATGGGATGTTGTAAACGAGGCAATCAGCGACAGCACAGCTACATACAGAACAGATACAGAGCCGGGCAACGACAAGCTTTCCGATTCAACACACGGAAGCAAGTCAAGCTGGTGGAAGGTATACGGAAGCAACGAGTACATCATCAACGCTTTCAAGTATGCCAACAAGTATGCACCTGCAGAGCTTGAGCTCTACTACAATGATTACAATGAGTGCGATGCACGTAAGGCAAAGGGAATCATACAGCTTATCAACGATGTTAAGGCAGCAGAGGGAACACGTATAGACGGTTTTGGTATGCAGGGACATTATACTGTAAACGCACCTTCAGTCGGACAGATTGAGGATGCCGTAAGAGGTTACTCGGAAGTTGTCGACAAGGTTATGCTTACAGAGCTTGATGTTAAGGTAAGCCCGATGTTCGACGGTACAGAGGAAAAGCTTCCTGAAGAGTACAATCGTCAGGCTGCTTACTACAGCTCAATCTACGAGCTTATGAAGACACTTAACAAGGAAGACGGAATCACTGTTTCCGGTATCACAGTCTGGGGAGTTATCGATTCATATTCATGGCTTCAGCAGCAGAGCAACGTAGGTGGTGGTGCAACAGGTACTATCCTTCAGTGCCCGCTCCTCTTTGACGGAAACTACAAGGCGAAGCCTGCTTTCTGGGCAATCGTAGATCCTGGCACAGTTGATACAGCATCACTTGAAGTTAAGAGAGACACTATCGAGATCCATAAGGGTACGGTAACAATCGACGGAGAGCTTGATGATGCATGGAACAATGTTGAAGCGGTTCCGCTTGCAATAAAGGTTCAGAATGCGGAAGCAACCTGTGAAGCAAAGCTTCTCTGGGATGAGCAGTATCTGTATGTTTACATGCCTGTTAAGGATGCAGTCCTTAACGATGACAGTGCCGATGATTATCAGCAGGATTCAGTCGAAGTATTTATCGATGAGAACCATGCAAGAGGCGGCGCATACGAAGCAGACGATAAGCAGTACAGAATAAGCTTCAACAACAAACTCAGCTTCAACGGCGAGAAGTGCCTTGAAGAGAATATAACCGCAAAGGCCGTTGTAACAGACGACGGATATATTGTGGAAGCAGCTATGAAGTGGACGGATATCACACCGGAAGTCGGAACAGAGATCGGTCTTGAACTTCAGATAAATGATGCATCGGCAAGCGGCGAAAGAGCCGGAACCATGAGCTGGGCAGACGATACTGGAACATGTTATATGAATCCTGAAATGTTTGGTCACGCAAAGCTTGTTGATTAGCGCGTAATACGTTATAATAAATAATTGGTAAAGTCGAGAATCACAAAACCATCACGGGCATCTGTGTATGATTTTGTGATTTTCGCGTACAATGAAATATGACGAATGATATATATGCGAAAAGGGGATAGTGACGGTTATGAAAAAAGTAGTTGGATTGCATTTCTGGGAAGGAAAAGCAGAGGTGTGCTGGTGCGATGAGGATTCCATTGTTACCGGTGCTATTGAGCTTCCTGTCGAAATAAGAAAATTCAGCATACTCAGAAATGAGATGGCTTTCAGAAAAGCCTTTGAGACGGTAACCGAATTTTTATCTTCTCAGGCAGGAATAGATGATTTTGATTCGGTTTTATGTGTTCCGGACTATTTCGGTATGAAGGAACTTACCACAATATTTAAGATGGCCGACGAAGCAGGTATAAGCGTCCTTAAGACCGTAACCGAAACAACAGCCATGGCTATGCATGTTCTGGGCGAGTACGGACTTACAGACAGAATTATCACCGCATTTATATCCGGAAGATGTCTGGGTATGGCAGAGTTTGATCTGAGCCGCGGAGTGGTAGATAAGACCGATACATATGTTGCGGGAATATGGAACAATTCTTCACTTATGAAGACGGAGTTCGCACACAGTTACAGCAGACGTATGCTGGACAGAACCGATGCGATATGCGTATTCTATGCGGGTACCATGAACGACTGCCTTCAGTTCGACCAGGTCATGAAGGTTTACGTTCAGAGATCCGAAGAATTCATAAACCGTGAGATAGAGATAAAGATGCTGGACAGCAATGTTCTGATCGAGGGACTGGGATTCCTCTGCGGAAAGGAAGAAGGGCTTCCGGCATTCAGAGAAGTAAGCTTTACGGATATAATCACACCTTATAAGATGACCATTTCGGTTAACAGGGAGATGTATCCTGTTTATGATGAAAATGCGAGAATTCCTTTTGACGAAGAGATAGAGCTCAGAAGGATCACGGAGCCGAAGGGTTCCTATACAGATTTCCTTCTTTACGAAGAGAAGGAAAGCAAGTACGAAGAGGTCTGCAGATTCCGTATTTCGAAAGAGGATCTGGAAGGCTATTACAACAAGCTTATCAGCGTTATGGTAATAGTGGAAGAGGATAAGAGAATGAGCCTAATCCTTCAGGATAAGGATCTGGGAAGAGGTATTCAGATTCCGGTCCTTGACGCCCTGAGCGGTCCGGATATTCCGGATGACGAAGAAGTCAGTGTAGATTCCGTCATCAAGAAGATGCTTCCGATCATCGACAATCTGGAATATGCCGTGAAGTTTTCACAGGATAAGGATAACCCGTACTATCAGGGATATCTGCAGTCTTACAATAAGGCTGTGGCTATACTGGCCGATAACGGAGTTGTTCAGATATCGGGTGAAGGACAGCCTTTTGATTACAACCTTCACAATGCCGTAGCATCGACTACGGATCCTAATCTTCCTGAGAATACCGTAAAGACGGTTATGCAGACAGGATATATGTACAAAGGAAAAGTTCTCAGAACAGCATCTGTAGTTGTTGCAAACTAAAAAATGTGTTATACTGTTTTGTCGACTGTAATAACTCAGTAGGAGATATACCGGATATGAAGTTTATTCATACATCAGACATAAGAATAAATGCTACCCCGGACGCAGAGTTTGAGTGGGGCGAGAAGAGAAAGGAAGAGCTTGAAGAGTGCTTCCTCTATCTTATATCCGAGTGTAATACCAAGGATATAGATCTTCTCATAATTGCGGGTAATCTCTTTAATGAGCCGCCTACGGAAGAGATGCTTCAGTGGGTCGACGAACAGCTTTTCGGACTTATCAAAGCAAGGACCATTATCCTTCCGGGATATCTGGATTATGCCGAAGTCGGTTCACCGGCAGCGGGATACGTATTCGAATCCAGAACCGTTATGCTTCCGGGTGGAAAGACCACCAACGCATATCTGAAGGGAATCAATACCTGTGTTACGGGTTACGGCTACGATAAGCCTATCATAAAAGAAGATGTACTGGGAAGGATCGATCCGGGAAGAAAAGACGCGGTGAACATTCTCCTGGGATGCGGCGGTGACAGACTTCACATGCCGTACAAGAAAGAAGATATAGCAAGAAAGGGCTTCGACTATGTGGCTTTGGGCGGACGTACCAAGGCGGCACACATTTTGAAGAACAGACTGGCATATTCGGGATGTCCGGAACCTATCGAACCTGAAGAGCAGGGAAGAAAAGGTTACATCATGGGCGAAGTTACCGATGAGGGAACGAAGATCCAGTGGGTACCTTCAAACAAGAGAAGCTACATAGATCTGAATATAACTCTTACACCTGAGCTTACTGCCGATGCGGTGGTAAACAAGCTGGAGGAGATGCTTATGAAGCTGGGAAATGAAAACATCTATACCATCATTTTCAAGGGCTTCGCAGATGATGATTTCTATCCTAACTTAAACAGGATCAAAGAAAGATTCATGATCAGAGGCGTTGAGAACCTTACCATCAATACCCGTGACGAGGCTAAGCTTCGCGAGGAGAATGAGGCAAATCTCATCGGTTCGTTTGTCAGAGAAATCAGTGACAGTTATACAATAGATGAAAATATAAGGAACAAGGCTATGAGATACGGCCTTGAAGCACTTATAATGTCCGGAGAGGAATAAGAATGTACCTTACAAAACTCCTGATGAAGGATTTTGGAAAATTTCATAACAAAGAGGTAAATCTTAAACCGGGAATCAATATAATCTGCGGCGGAGCGGATTCCGGAAAGTCCACCATAAGAGACTTCCTTACCGCTATGATCTACGGAGTGGATCGTAAAGAAGGTATAAGCCGCGTACGTTCGGATTATGAGAGAAGAAAGCCGGAGGGCAGAAGCAATTATTCCGGTTCCGCATATATAAAGAAGGACGGAACCAACTATCTGGTAGAAAGATCCTTCCTTGCGGGAGCAAAGAGTACTTCCGTACTGGATATCAGTTCGGGAAGAGAGGTTCGTCTCGAGAGACCCGATACCCTTGTAGGAACACTGGTTGAGACGGGAAGAAATACCTATAAAGATACAAAGGTTCTTACGGCAGAGGGCTCTGCGGAAAGCTCGGCAAGAGCAGCGGCGGGACTGAAGAGATACCTCAGTAATATCATTCTTACGGGAAGCGCCTCCATCGATAAGCAGAAGGCTGTTGATCATCTTCAGAAAGAGAAGCAGCAGCATCTTCCGAAACCGCTTATCAGAAGACTGGATGAGCTTACGGAAAAGATCGAAGAATACGATGACGTAGACGAGAAGATCGCTGAGATAGATGCCGAGATGAAGAAGCTCGACGAAGAGTTTGTCATCGAGGCCGAAAAGAGAAAGAGAGTAGCCAGAAGACTGGTAGAGAACGAAGACGGTTCCGTTACTTATCAGAACGATGAAAATGTAGATGATAAGATCAAGAAGCTCACGGATCTGAGAGAGAGCTACAATCCGAACCTTCCGGACTTCACTCCGGAGAAGCTTACGGATAAGGTACCGATCATACTTCTCACAGGTATCTTCGTAATACTTCTTATATGGGGAGTTGTACATTTACTTCCTTTCGACTTACTCGTAAAGAGGATATTCGTAATCCTTACGGCTGTGTATGTAGTATTTACCACAATAGACGGTCTTAGGATAAAAGGATACTTCGATTCGGATGATGACATAGTCACGCCGAACGACGAGGAGTTTAAAAAAGTTCTTGAAGAGATCAAGGACGAAAATGAGAAAAAAGAAGAAATAGAGTTCGATATGACTTTCGCCAAGGAATATCAGGAAAAGAAGGATGTTCTGAAGGAGAAAGAACAGGTCCAGCTTGAAAGAAGAACTCAGAGAGCTAAGCTCAAAGCAGAGTTCAATTCCGTATTCAAGAAGAAGAGCGAACTCGAAGATGAGATCAAGGCTATAGATTTTGCCATCGCAAAGATCAACCAGATTTCCGAAGATTATAAGAAGGTTGCATATTCGGAATTCCTGGTACATGTTTCCGAGATGATTCCGGGACTTACAGGTGGCAAGTACACGGACATAGATTTTGACGAAGCGGGAAATCTGGTAGTTAACCAGGATAGCTATCAGGTAAAGATGGATACTCTTCCGAGAAGAGATATCGACAGGATCACGCTGGCAGTCAAGCTTGCCGCAGCCAAGTATCTTGCAGCGGAAGCGCTTCCGCTGGTCATCGACGGAACAGGAGAGCTGAGAGCCGAAGAGCCGAGAAAAGCGCTTATCAACTATCTTATAAGTATGAATGAGGAGCAGATAATCATTCTGACAGACGACACAAAGCTTGCAGCTGCATTTACCGGTTCGGGAGTGCAGGCAAATGTTATTAATCTGCAGGGGTAGCATAACATTTCAGAGTTAATCATAGGGGGACGGCCTGTTTAGGCTTGTCCCCTATACTTTTTTATGTAAACGGAGTTAATGATGGTAATAGATTTTCATACACATACCTTTCCGGACAGTATTGCTGCAGGTGCCATAGAGTCGCTTCAGGAAAATTCGGATACATTCGGTTACACTGACGGAACCAATGATGGCCTGGTGAAATCCATGGAACGGGGAGGCATCGATTATTCGGTGATAATGCCGGTGGTCACAAATCCCGTAAAGACCTCGCATATAAATCAGGCAGCCGCAGAGATAAACAAAACGTCTTTCGAGACGGGACTTATATCCTTCGGTGGTATTCATCCGGATGCGGAGAATTATAAAGAACTTCTGGACGAATGCGTGGCGCTGGGACTTAAAGGTATAAAACTTCATCCGGATTATTACGGGGTGGACTTCAACGATATCAGGACCAAACGCATCATCGACTATGCATCGGAACTGGGACTCATAATCCTTACCCATGCGGGACTGGATATCGGACTTTATCCGCCTATCCGATGTTCCATCGATCATATACTGGAAGTCATGAGGGAAGTTAATCCCGATAAAATGGTGCTGGCACATATGGGCGGCTGGATGAACTGGTATAAGGTTATGGACAAGCTGGCGGGAGAACATGTGTGGCTGGATACGGCCTTCTGTCTGGGAGAGATCAACTGGAGAGATAAGAGCAGCCACAGGCCGTTTCATATGATGACGGAAGAGCAGTTCATCGAGATGGTAGGGGCTTTCGGAGCCGATAAGATCCTCTTTGCAACGGACAGTCCGTGGGCTGATCAGAAGGATTATGTGGACAGGATAAGAAGAATGTCCCTTTCCGAATCCGACAAGGATAAGATTTTATTCCAGAATGCGAAAAAACTATTGAACGTCTTGCCTAGAGACGGGAAATAAGCTATACTAACTTAGTTAGACTGTTATAACGCGATAGGTTTAATATAAACGGAGGTAGAAGCAATGCTTCAGATAAACAATTTAAAGGTTAAGGTTGCCGAGAAGGAAATCCTTCATGGTGTTAATCTTACTGTAAATAAGGGAGAGACTCATGTGATCATGGGACCAAACGGTGCTGGTAAGTCTACTCTCGGATACGCTATCATGGGAAATCCTAAGTATGAGGTTGTTGACGGAACGATCACATTTAAGGATAAGGACATCACCGAAGAAGAGACTCATGAAAGAGCTAAGGACGGTATCTTCCTTTCATTCCAGAACCCTATTGAGGTTCCGGGAATATCTCTTTCAAACTTCATCAGAAATGCTATCGATACAAAGACAGGCACAAGAGCTCGTCTTTGGGATTTCCGTAAATCTCTTGAGAAGCAGATGGCACTTCTTAACATGGATAAGTCCTATGCCGACAGAGACCTGAATGTAGGTTTCTCGGGCGGTGAGAAGAAGAAGGCAGAGATACTTCAGATGCTTATGATGAAGCCTGATCTTGCCATTCTCGATGAGACAGACTCAGGTCTTGACGTAGATGCCGTAAGAACCGTATCAGACGGTGTTAAGGCATTTCACGACAGCGGAGACGGAGCTCTCATAATCATCACACACAGTACAAGAATCCTTGAGGCTCTCAAGGTTGATTACACACATATTCTGGTAGACGGAAAGATCGTTGAAACAGGAGATGCGTCGCTTATTGATGAAATCAATGCAAACGGATTTGAGAAATACGTTTCCAAGTAAGCAGAGATTCTTATAGATAGAGGAAAAGTAATGGCAGATAAGGAAAAAACATTCGTCGAAGACGTGGACAGAAGTCTGTATGACTTTAGGAATGTGGATGAGGATGTTTACAAGGTTGCTGAGGGTCTGACTCCTGAGATAGTAGAGCAGATATCCAAAGAGAAGAATGACCCTGAGTGGATGAAGGAGCATCGTCTCGCATCCCTTGAAATATATAACAATTTAGAGATGAAAGAGTGGGGCCCGCCGATCGACGGACTCAACGTGGATAACATCGTTACATATATCAAGCCGAAGGACAACAAGATGAGCGCAGACTGGGATGAGGTTCCGGAGGATATCAAGGATACCTTCGAAAGACTGGGAATCCCACAGGCAGAGAGAGAGTCTCTTGCCGGAGTAGGCGCGCAGTACGATTCGGAGCTTGTATATCATAACGTTCGTGAAGAGGTAGCTGCACAGGGAGTTATCTATACCGATCTTGAGTCGGCTATGCACGGTGAGTACGGAGATATGATCCGCGAGCATTTCATGAAGCTTATCACACCGCAGGATCATAAGTTTGCGGCTCTTCACGGAGCTGTATGGTCAGGTGGTTCTTTCGTGTATGTTCCGCCGGGAGTTAAGGTTGAGATCCCGCTGCAGTCTTATTTCAGATTAAATGCACCGGGTGCCGGACAGTTCGAGCACACGCTTATCATCGTAGATGAAGGAGCAGATCTGCATTTCATAGAAGGATGTTCCGCTCCGAAGTATAATGTGGCAAACCTGCATGCGGGTGCGGTGGAGCTTTTCGTAGGAAAGAACGCAAAGCTCAGATATTCGACTATCGAGAACTGGTCGAAGAACATGTATAACCTGAACACCAAGCGTGCGACGGTAGAAGAAGGCGGTAAGATGGAATGGGTATCCGGTTCATTCGGATCACATACTTCTTATCTCTATCCTATGACTATTCTCAAGGGTGATGATTCCAAGGTTGAGTTCACCGGAATTACATTTGCCGGAGAAGGACAGGATCTCGATACGGGACTTAAGGTGGTTCATACAGGACAGCGTACCGTATCAACAGTAAATACAAAATCAATTTCAAAGAGCGGCGGTATCAGCACCTTCAGAAGTGCTGTGGTTATCGGACCGAATGCTAAGGGCGCAAAGTCTGCTGTAGACTGTTCATCCCTTATGCTTGACGACATTTCAAGATCCGATACAATCCCTGCTATGGATGTCAGATGTGACGATGTCGATATCGGACATGAGGCTAAGATCGGTCGTATATCGGATGAAGCGATATTCTATCTTATGAGCCGCGGTATTCCTGAAGAGGAAGCACGTGCCATGATCGTCAGCGGTTTTGCGGACAATGTATCCAAGGAACTTCCGCTGGAGTATGCAGTCGAGATGAATAACCTGATCCGCCTCGAGATGAAGGGATCAATCGGATAGTTTGCACGGGAATTCCCATGACATACTGAAAGGATCAAAACATTGAATAATATTACGATAAATAAGCTGCCGGTTCCTACGTGGACCTGGCTTAAGGTTAATGATAAAAAGATAGCGGTTCCGGAAAGTGTCTCAAAGGCCGAAGTAAAGGTTGAGGAAGTGCCTGCTGATGTTAAGGTCGGAAAGGTTGACTTCGCTTCAATCTGTCTCGGTGATGTGGAACTGGGTGCCGGTGAGGAGTTCAGACGTTTCTCTCATACCGCTAAAACAGAAGGCAAGTCCTTCACTGTATCCGCAGGCGTAAAGGTAGCTGAGCCTGTAAGGATGACATATGACTATAACGAGATGTCCGAAGGCGGCAAGCTTTCCCGTACATCCATCGTTCTGGGTGATGATGCCGAGCTTACGGTCATCATGATCTTCAAGGGTAAGACCGAGTTTGCTGCAAATGATATCAGGATCAAGGCTGCAAAGACAGCTAAGCTCACTCTCGTAGAAATCTTCCAGCTGGAAGAAGGTTCAAACTTTGTGGACAGCATCGGCGGAAGATATCAGGAGAAGGGCGGCCTGAAGCTTATCCAGATCAATAACGGCAAGGGAAATGTATGCCTCAGCTGTTGTGCGGATCTGGACGGACGTTACAGTACACTTGATATAGATACAGGATACCTCTTAACAGGCAGCGACAAGATGGATATCAACTATGTTGCAAGACACAGAGGTGTTCTTACGGATTCCAAGATAAATGTAAGCGGAGTTCTCCGTGATAATGCGGATAAGACATTCCGCGGAACCATAGATTTCATAAAGGGATGTAAGGAAGCTACCGGAGATGAGAGAGAGGATGTACTTCTTATGAATGAAGGAGTACACAACAATACAGTACCTCTTATCCTCTGCGCAGAGGAAGATGTAGAAGGAGCACACGGTGCTTCTATCGGTAAGATATCAGACGAGATATTACTTTACTTCCAGAGCCGCGGAATTCCGGAAAGCGAAGTTACCGAGCTTATGGCACAGTCACGTATCGCTGCCGTAGCCGGAAGAATTCCTGACGAAAAGACCCGCGAGATGCTGCTTGCGGAGTAACAGGCATCAAAGATAGTTTTACATGGGGAAATATTATGAGTTTAGACGTTAAAAAGATTAGAGAAGATTTTCCGTTCTTTGCCGGAACGGACCTGGCATACCTTGATAATTCGGCTACATCCCAGCGTCCTCGCTGTGTGATGGAAGCTCTTACGGATTATTATTATCATCACAATTCAAATCCCTTCAGAGGGCTTTACGAGCTTTCAATCGATGCAACGGAGAGATATGAGCAGGCACGTGTAAAGGTTGCGGGATTTATAAACGCAGCTTCCGACCGCGAGATCATATTTACAAGAAATGCATCGGAAAGCCTGAACCTTGTGGCGTATTCACTTGGTGCTATGTGCCTTAAGGAAGGTGATGAAGTTATCACAACCGTTGTGGAGCATCACAGCAATATGCTTCCGTGGAGACTCGCTGCTGAGAGACACGGAGCAACAGTTAAGTATCTTGAGTGTGAGAAAGACGGAAGCTTTCTTCCGGAGAAGCTTGAGAATCTCGTAACAGAGAAGACCAAGATCGTTGCCATGACCGGTATGTCGAATATATTCGGACGAGTAAATGACATTAAGACATTTGCCGCTATAGCTCATAAGAAGGGTGCTTACTTTGTTATGGACGGAGCACAGAGTGTTCCTCATTCCGTAACGGATGTACAGGACCTGGATGTGGATTTCCTCGCATTTTCGGGACATAAGATGCTGGCTCCTATGGGAATCGGTGTTCTTTACGGAAAGGAAGCGCTCCTGAAGGAGATGCCGCCGTTCCTGTCGGGCGGAGAGATGATCGAGTATGTAACTCTCGACTCCGTAACTTATGCGGATCTTCCTCATAAGTTTGAAGCAGGTACCGTAAATGCCGGCGGAGCGGTTGCTCTTTCTGCTGCCATCGATTACTTAAGAAGTGTCGGCATGGAAGATATTGAAGAGCGTGAAAACATGCTCACAGAGATGGCTCTTGAGGAGATGAAGAAGATCCCTCACATCAACATTCTGGGTAGTGATGATGCTGCACAGCATCACGGAATCATAACCTTCAGAGTTGACGGAGTACATCCTCATGATACGGCTGCCATCATGGCAAAGGATGGTGTGGCTATCAGAGCCGGTCACCACTGTGCAGAGCCACTGCATCATTTCATAGGAATACCTTCTACGGTAAGAGCAAGTATCATGTTCTACAACACCGAAGAAGAGATAGAAAGACTTGTTAAGAGCGTTGCTTCACTCAGAAGCCGCATGGGATATAACGATTAGTAATTAGTATTCATCAAGGGAGAAAATAATGGAAAACAGACCGTTTTACAATGAGGTGCTCACAGAGCACAACATACATCCTACACATAAGATAAAGCTTATGAAGCCTGCTTCGGAGCTGAGAGGAGTCAATCCGTCCTGCGGAGACGACATCACACTTCAGCTTTGCGTCAGCGAAGACGGAATCATCGAGGACGGCGGCTTTACAGGCGACGGATGCGCAATCTCCCAGGCAAGTGCGGATATGATGCTGGATCTTATCATCGGAAGATCCAAAGAGGAAGCACTTAAGCTTAAGGATACATTTCTTAGAATGATCAAAGAAAAGATCAGCGATGAAGAACTGGATACAGCCTTCACGTGTTAAATGCGCCGTTCTCGGATGGCATACACTTGAGGAAATATTAAGCGGAAACGGAAAAGAGTCCGTATCTACAGAAGACCAGTAAACCAGGAGGAAACATTAATGTTTAAGAAGAAACTTATGGCAGGATTCACAGCACTTGCACTGTGCTTTTCACTCGGAGCATGCGGAGGAACAGGAAGTACTCAGGGCGCTACTCAGGGAGCAACAAGCGCATCGGGAGACACAGCATCTCAGGATAATGCGGCACAGGACAATATCGGAAGTGAAGATTATGCCAAGGTAAGAGAAAAGGGCAAGCTTGTAGTAGGTATTACAGACTTTGAGCCTATGGACTACAAGGATGAGGCAGGCAACTGGATCGGTTTCGATGCCGAGATGGCAACTGCATTTGCTCACAGCTTAGATGTTGAAGTTGAATTCGTAGAGATAGATTGGGATAATAAGGCGTTAGAGCTCAGCTCGGGCGCTATCGACTGCGTATGGAACGGTATGACACTTACAGATGAAGTTAAGTCTGCTATGGACTGCTCAAAGGCTTACTGCAACAACGCACAGGTTGTTATCGTACCTGCTGACAAGGCTGATCAGTACAAGACAGTTGAAAGCCTGAAGAATCTTAAGTTTGCGGTTGAGGCAGGAAGTGCCGGTGAAGCAGAGGCTAACAACAACGGTCTTACATGCACACCTGTACAGAGCCAGGCAAATGCCCTTATGGAAGTTGCAGCAGGAACATCGGATGCAGCTATCATCGACTCTCTCATGGCAGCAGCTATGGTAGGAGAGGGAACAAGCTACGAGAATCTTACATACACAGTAGGACTTAACGACGAAGAGTACGGCGTAGGTTTCAGAAAGGGTTCTGACCTTGTGCCTCTTTTAAATAAGTATTTCCAGGTTGCTTACGTAGACGGAACCATGCCAAGCCTGGCAGAGAAGTACGGCGTTCAGGCCGCTATTATCGAACAGAAGTAATATATAATAAAACTGATCGAGGTTTGTAATGGAACTGTTTTTTCAGCAATTTCCTATAGTGATACGTGCTCTGAATGTGGGCTTTCTTCAGACTCTCAAGCTGTTCTTCGTAACACTGCTGGGAGCGCTCCCTCTGGGACTTCTGATATGTTTCGGTTCTCAGTCAAAGCTGTGGCCGGTGAAGGCACTTTTCAGAGTTATCATATGGATCGTCCGCGGTACGCCGCTTATGATCCAGCTCCTCATCATTTATTATTTTCCGGGACTTGTTCTGGGAAATGCAATCTGGGGAGGAGATGAGGCAGGCCGATTCGCAGCGTCTGCCGTTGCATTTATAATCAATTATGCATGTTATTTTTCGGAAATATATCGTGGCGGAATCATCAGCATTCCTGTGGGACAGGACGAAGCAGGTCTTGTTCTGGGAATGACTAAGAGCCAGATATTCTTCCGTGTAAAGCTTCTGCAGATGATCAAGAGGATCCTTCCTCCGATGTCCAACGAGATCCTTACACTGGTTAAGGATACGTCTCTTGCAAGGATCATAGCCCTTCAGGAGGTTATCTGGGCAGGACAGGCGTTCATGAAGGGTTCACAGGGTATATCCGGTGCCATCTGGCCGCTGTTCTTTACGGCAATATACTATCTTATCTGCAACGGAATTCTTACCATCGTCCTCGGAAGATGTGAGAAGAAGCTGGAGTTCTTCCGTTAGTGCGGGACTCATTTAGATAGATCACGGGAGAGAAATATGAGCATATTAGAGGTTGAACATATAAGTAAATCTTTCGGCAAGACCGAAGTCCTGAAAGATATCTGCTTCAACATGGAGAAGAGCGAGGTGCTTTCCATCATCGGTTCTTCGGGAAGCGGTAAGACCACGCTTCTCAGATGTCTTAACTTTCTGGAGTCTGCCGATAAGGGAATTATCCGTGTAGGCGGAGACGTGGTATTCGATGCGGAAGATCCGTCATACAGGAAGGAAGCCGTAATACGAAAGAACAGGATGAACTTCGGACTGGTGTTCCAGTCATTCAATCTGTTCCCGCAGTATACAGCTCTGGAAAATGTAATGCTGGCTCGTAAGCTTCAGGCAGAGAAAACACCTGAGTATAAGAGCAACAAGAAAGCCGTTCTGGAAAAACTCAGAAGTGATGCGGAGAACCTGCTGAATCAGATGGGACTTTCCGAGAGAATGGATAATTATCCTCATCAGCTGTCCGGCGGACAGTGCCAGAGAGTGGCGATAGCAAGAGCGCTGAACCTGGAGCCGAGAATACTCTGCTTCGATGAGCCTACATCCGCACTGGATCCGGAGCTTACCGGAGAAGTACTGAGAGTTATCAAGGAACTGGCAGAGAAGAAGATGACCATGATAATAGTAACCCATGAGATGTCCTTCGCGAAGAATGTGTCGGATCAGGTTATATTCATGGACAACGGAATCGTGCTCGAGAAAGGAACACCGGAGGATGTATTTGAGAATCCGAAGGAAGAACGCACGAAGCAGTTCCTGGGCAAAATAGCAAACTGAATACTATTACGGATACTAATTAACGAAGTGACGCCCGGTTGCAGTCGGATACGCCTTTCATCCGCCCACAAAGGGCTCTGAAATGCGTACCGCCCTGCGACCGGGCTTCTTTGTCGATTTATATAACTATAGTCGGCTTACAGGAAGTATAACTGCTGTCCCGGGCGTGTATAGTTATCTGTAATAGTATGATTCTCTTTGTACTCATTGATACGTGTCATGATTCTCTCTGTAGGATTCAGGAGATCATTGATAGAAGCATCATGATTAAGGTGATCGATTACGATAGCGATGTACTTAGAAAGGTCTGCTGACTTATACCAAGGTCTTGAAAGTACTTCAGGCTTCTCATGTGTTGCGTTTGTAGAGATAACCATGTTGAAGACTCCTTCTTCGTATGCCTTATCGAATACTTCCACACCTGCTGTGAAGAGACCGAATGTAGCGAGACAGAAGACTCTTCTTGCCTTGCGGCGCTTAAGTTCTCTTGCAACATCAAGCATTGACTCACCTGATGCGATCATATCATCGATAATGATAACATCCTTGCCCTCTACAGAGTCACCGAGGAACTCATGAGCAACGATAGGGTTCTTTCCGTTTACGACCTTTGAGTAATCACGTCTCTTGTAGAACATACCTACATCAACTCCGAAGTGGTTAGCGAAGTAGATAGCTCTGTTCATAGCACCTTCATCAGGGCTGATTACCATGATATGGTCGTTATCAAGCTCAAGATCCGGAATTGTCTTAAGCATGCACTTTATAAACTGGTATGTCGGCATCAGACTTTCGAATCCGCTTGTTGGGATTGCATTCTGAACCTTTGGCTCATGTGCATCGAAAGTAATGATATTCTCAACACCCATTGATACAAGCTCCTGAAGAGCTATAGCGCAGTCAAGAGACTCACGTGAAGCACGCTTATCCTGTCTTGACTCATACAGGAACGGCATGATGACATTGATTCTTCTTGCCTTACCGGCGCTGGCAGCTATGACTCTCTTGACATCTGCGAAATGATCGTCAGGTGACATCGGAACCATACGTCCGCCGAGATTATACTCTACGCTTGAATTAATAACATCTACGAGTATGTAAAGATCGGCACCCCTTACCGAGTCTTTGATAACACCCTTTGCTTCTCCTGATGCGAATCTTGTACACTCCGCATTTACAAGATAGCTTTCCTTCTCATAACCTGTAAACTCGACTTTCTGTGCACTCAGGTTTTCGCGCTCTTTTCTCCAACGAGAGATGTAATGGTCAACTCTCTGTCCGAGTTCTGTGCAGCTGTTGAGTGCTACGATTCTAAGTGGTCCTACAGGTACGGTTACTAATTTGCTCTGATCAGGCATCTTTTTTCCTCCGATTGGACATCAGTCCGTATTTTTTAAATGTGCGGTTCTCTTTTGGTAACGTATATTTTTACCGTAAAGATAATAAAAAGTATAATGCTGCACCATCCTTGAAACTGCTCGTTCCGTATAACGGTCGGATAATTCTTTAAGGGTATAATTGGTTGATATGATGGTAGATCTTTCTTCCAGGATTCTTCTGTTGACAACCTCAAAGAACTGGGACTGAACAAAGCTGTTCATAATCTCCGTGCCGAGATCGTCTATGATGAGAAGATCAGAAGAGAAGATACTGTCATATATATCCGCAAGCATCTGACTTTTTGAACGCCCCATGACATAAGGTGACAGGATGTCTTCAAACATTTCATTTGCGGTAAGATACAGTACCGAATGTCTCGAGTCGAGAAGTTCTTTCGCGATACAGTTTGTAAGGAAAGTTTTTCCCAGCCCCGGAGAACCATACAGCAGTATGTTATCAAATGACGTGTCGAATTCCCGAACGAAGGTTTTTGCCTTGTTCAGAATGTGAAGAGCATTGTCATAGGGAGACGGTTTGTCCGCCGTGCCTTCACTACTATAATACGTTATGTCGAACGTGTCAAAGTTTTCTGTAGATAAAATTTTGTCTAAATTGGAATTTTTATATAAATCACGTATCTGCATCATGCGCACGCATTTGCAGATCTGCCCGTCAACAAAGCCTTCGTCGCGGCATAAAGGGCAGTTGTAGATAGGATCAAGATAGTCAGTCGGGAGTCCCACACTTTTAAGAAGATCACGTCTCTTCTGTGTGAGTTCGTCGATCCGGCTGCTGAATTCCGAAGCAGTCAGCCCGCCGGAACCCGAAAGGATACGTGCTCGTGCCTCGGAGAGGGACAGAGCCTTGATATCCTCATCAACATTCAGGATATCCGGACAGAGGGCAGTGGCCTCTCTGTAACGCTCCTGCTCGGTTCTGTGATTATCTGTTCTGATACGGCTGAGCTGCCAGGTAATATTTGTTTTTTCCGTCAGTTCTATATTCACGAATTTTTTCTAACCTCATCAAGATAAAGCTGTTCGATACTCTCCAGATCTTCTACGGGAGTTGCAAGTAACGCTCCGGCAGAAGGACGGGAAGAAGTCTTCTTCTCGGCACGGCTGCGTCTGTGATTATCGTCAAGTGTATTTATATCCGCGAAGCTTCGTACGTTGCTGTTGTACCAGCTTTCAAGTATACCGTTCACATAATTGAAGGTTACCGAATTCGGCTTGGAGGAAATGGCTCTCCTGCATGCCTCGAGAATGATCGGTTCCGTGAATCCAAGATCTCTTGTCCAGTGATCGATGAACTTTCTCTCCACAGGTGCCGGCATACGTGATGTGATACCCAGCTCCTTGAGAATCTTAGTATAAAGAGAGTAGTACATAGCAGTGAAGGCCTCGGCCTCGCTTCTTGTAGTTATCTCGTTATTATACCAGTTGATAGCTACCTTTTCTATATAGCTGAAATTGGTCTTCTTAATAGAAGCACAATACTCAAGCAGATATTCGATAAGATCAAAGGAAAGTTTAAGATTGTCGTAAATATATATAAGAGAATCGATATCCCTCTTTGTCAGCTCTCTGTCGCAGTAAGCTTTGGCCTCTGACTTGAGGTTGCAGAACTGTGTATCCGCGAGAACGGAGTTGATCTTTTCCGGAGTAGGAGCCGATTTCTTCGGAGCTTCCTTTCCGGTCGGAACATCTTCTGTAGGTTCGTCAGCAGGGGCAGCGGCCTCCTTCTCTTTGAGACCGCCCTCCAACGACAGAGCTTCTTCAAGACTGTTCTCTTCGGACGGGTTTTCCGGTTTTGAGAGACTGCATATAACAATCCCGTTTACCTCGCCTTCCTTGTTATAGGAAAGCTTCAGAACATCCTGTCGGATCCAATACTTGATACCCCTGCACACATCCTTTTCCGTGCAGTTAAGATGATCTGCGATATCCGATACGGATATCGGTCTGCCGGCACTGCACAACCTGGCCAGATAAAGATACAGCTTAACGAAATCTCCGTTAGCTGCATTCATATAGTAGTCGATAAAATTATTTGAAATGCTGGAGAATGTTTCTTCCTCAGCAGAAATTGTGATCGTTGCCATAATTTGTAATACCTCCCAAGCCCACAAGCGAATTGATTATAACAACGATATCAACTATTTGCAAATGCCCGAAGGCCCGAAGAGGGCGGTAATCCGGATTGTTGATATTGTTGAAAATGTTTATAAATCCACGTCATGAATTAAAAAAGGCGAAAATAAAGGACTTTGAAGATTGTTGCTTCAAAGTCCTTTTGTTGATAAATGCCTGTTCATAACCCACCGATCATAGTGGAAAAAGTTGTGGATAATGTTGATAACTTACTGAGATAACAGGTTTACGCCGACGGAATCGATGTTTCCGGCTCCCATAGTTATTAACAAATCGTTGTTTTTATAATTATTTTTAAAATATTTTTCTATCTCTTCAAAACTGCCCAGATATACTGCATCACATCCCTTTTCACGGAGAAGTTTTTCGATATCTTTCGAGCTTATTGTCTCGTCAAAAGGTTCTCTTGCGGCATAGATATCTGCAAGAAGAACATGATCCGCAGCAGACAGTGCATCTGCGAAGTGCTCAAGGTGGGCCTTTGTTCTTGAATAGGTATGAGGCTGGAATGCAACCCACAGATCACCTTTCTTGATAGAGTTGGCAACTGCAAGGGATGCTGCGATCTCTGTCGGGTGATGAGCGTAGTCATCAACTATGGTTACATTTCCGTCCAGGGTTCCCTTGTACTGGAAACGTCTGTCGGCACTGTGGCAGAGTCTGAGGCCTTCCTTTACCTTGTCGAAAGGTATATCCAGGAAGTCTGAAGCTGCGATGGCCGAAAGAGAGTTAACGGCATTGTGCTTTCCTGTTACGGAGAGCATGATCTCGCCGCGGTTCTCACCGTTTGTTACCAGGTCGTATACCGGCTGGCCCAGCTCGTTGAGCCTTACATTTGATGCGATGTAATCGTTGTCCTCTCCGGTACCGAAGGTAACAACCTTTATGTTCATGCCTGCGATCTTTTCAAGAACCTTATCCTTATAAGGAGAATCTCCGTTCAGGATGAGCATGCCGCCTTCCTTGGTCTTGGTTGCGAAAGTAGCGAAGGACTCCACGATGTTGTCCATGTTCTTGAAGAAGTCCAGATGATCGTTATCTATATTAAGGATGATACTTACGAACGGATTAAATGCATGATAGCTGTTTGTGTACTCACATGCCTCCGTTACAAAGTAATCGGAACTTCCGACTCTGATGTTTCCTCCGATGACTTCAAGCATACCGCCGATGGAAATGGTCGGATCGGTTGAAGCTGCGAGAAGGATGTGTGACATCATGGAAGTAGTGGTTGTCTTACCGTGAGTTCCGGCAACCGCAATACTGTACTTGTATGCATCCATGATCTGTCCCAGAAGCTCGGCACGGGTAAGCATAGGGATACCTGCTGCTTCGGCTGCAACGAACTCAGGATTATCAGGATGAATGGCTGCTGTATATACGATAAGATCTATATCGGAAGTGATATTCTCGGCAGCCTGTGGGATGCTGACCTTGATGCCCGAAGCCACAAGGTTCTTTACTACATCGCTGTCGTGCATATCGGAACCGGATACCTTGAATCCGGTACGATGAAGGATCTCGGCAAGACCGCTCATGCTGATTCCTCCGATGCCCATGAAGAACACGCTGCATGGACTGTTAAAATCTATTTTTACATTATTCATA
Organism: uncultured Lachnospiraceae bacterium; assembly: GCA_902780985.1. Next base: position 21,069 of record CACZHN010000045.1, read on the forward strand.
TCAGTTTTCGACCTTTCTGAATTTTTATCAACCTAAATAGTATAGCACATTCACTATAAAGAGTGTATAACTAAATTTTTGAGCAAAAAGTAATGATTTACTTTAAAAAATTATGGATATATTTTACTTTACATTCAAATTGTAAAGATATATACTTATTTCTTAGAGTGGCGGCAGTGCCACACAACATACATTTTACGGAAACGGAGATGGTTCAAAATGGAGAAAAAGGATATCGATTGGAGCTCACTGGGCTTCGGTTACATGGAAACAGATGCGAGCTATGTATCAAATTATAAGGACGGCGCATGGGATGATGGTGTCATTACACCTGATCATACAATTACAATGAATGAGTGCGCATGCGTTCTTCAATATTCACAGTCATGTTTTGAAGGACTTAAGGCATACACAACAGAGGATGGACATATTGTTGCTTTCCGTCCTGACTTAAACGCACAGCGTATGGTTGATACTTGTGCAAGACTCGAGATGCCTGCATTTCCTGTAGATAGATTTATTGATGCAGTTGAGCAGGTTGTAAAGGCTAATGAGGCATGGGTTCCACCTTATGGTTCAGGAGCAACACTTTACATCAGACCTTATATGTTCGGATATAATTCAGTTATCGGTGTTAAGCCTGCTGATGAGTATCAGTTCAGAATTCTTGTTACACCTGTTGGCCCTTACTTCAAGGGCGGCGCAAAGCCTATCACAATCCGTGTAAGTGATTTCGATAGAGCAGCACCTAACGGAACAGGTCATGTTAAGGCTGGTCTTAACTATGCAATGTCACTTCATGCAATCGTTGATGCTCATAAGAAGGGCTTTGATGAGAATATGTACCTCGATCCTGCTACAAGAACAAAGGTTGAGGAGACAGGTGGAGCAAACTTCATCTTTATAAAGGGTAATAAGTTCATCACACCTAAGTCATCAAGTATTCTTCCTTCAATCACAAGACGTTCTCTTGAGGTTGTTGCAGATAAGTATCTTGGTATGGAAGTTGAAGAAAGAGAAGTATTCTTCGATGAGGTTGCTTCTTTCGATGAGTGTGGTCTCTGCGGAACAGCAGCAGTTATCTCACCTGTAGGAAAGATCAATGACCATGGTAAGGAAATCTGCTTCCCAAGCGGAATGGAAGATATGGGTCCAAAGACAAAGCAGCTTTACGATACACTCACAGGTATTCAGATGGGAAGAATCGAAGCACCTGAGGGATGGATCAAGGTTATCGAGTAATATCGGTACGAATATAAATATGAAATAATCAGGGCACCGGTCCCGCGCGGATCCGGTGCCCATTAAGGTTAATAAGGGTTTTGATATGAAGAAAAAAACTTTTAAAAACATCTTATCAATAATGCTTATTGCCATGATGCTTGTGACAATTACATCTTGTGGTGCCGGCGGTAGTTCTGTTCATGAGAGCGGTATGGTGATAACACTCCCTAAGGGCTTCCAGCGAGCAACTATGGAGAACGCTACATGGTATTATAAAGGCAGCGATGCTCTGGCCATGGGCATAAGAACATATAAGTCCGATCTGGAGAAGGAAGGTCTTGAATGGAATTCAGCCCAGGATTATGCGGCTGCATACATAAAGGGCAATTCAATCCCGGGGGATCCGGAGATCCGGACAGCGGACGGATACATTTATTTTGAATACGATCAAAAAGTGTCGGGCACGGATTATTCGTATCTGACATGCATTTACGACCATGATGATACTTACTGGCTGGTGAATTTTGCCTGCTACAAACAGGCTTACAAAGAATCCAGGTCTGATTTCTTCAAATGGGCGGATTCGGTGGAGTTTGAGGATGAATAATAAGTCTTTTCTTCAGAACAGATTTATACTTTCGGAACTAGTTAAGAAGGGGATAAGATTAAAATACAGAAGGTCCTATCTGGGAATAGTGTGGTCGCTTCTGGAACCCCTGCTTACTATGATAGTGCTTACCATTGTTTTCGGTACGCTTATGGGGATAGACGATACGTCTTTCCCTGTTTATATTCTTGCGGGAAGATTATTCTACGGGTTTTTCTCCCAGAGCACAACGACTGCGCTCAAGTCTATCCGCGCCAACAGTGCAATTATAAAAAAGGTTTATGTGCCGAAAATGCTTTATCCGCTTTCGGCAGTCATATTTAATTACGTGATCTTTCTGATATCGCTGATAGTACTTGCGGCGGTATCGATCGCTCTCAAAGTTTATCCGACGATTTATCTGCTGCAGGCTTTCCTGCCGCTTATAGTGTTGTTTCTGCTGAGCCTCGGCGTGGGACTTATAATGTCCACCGTAGGTGTTTTCTTCAGAGACATGGAATATCTGTGGAATGTTGTACTGATGCTCATCATGTATACTTCCGCTATTTTCTACATGCCGGAAAAGCTGCTTAAAAGCGGCTGGGGATTCGTGTTGAAATGTAATCCTCTTTACTGCACAATCGCATGTTTCAGAGATGCCATATTCGGCAGAAGCATGGAATACAAGCTCCTGCTTTACGCATTTGTTTTCAGCGTGGCTGCATGCCTTGTGGGAGCATTCATATTTAAGAAGAACGAAGATAAGTTTATACTGAATATATAGAGTGATATTATATGGGTGAAACAGTTCTAAAGGTTGAAAATGTAGGAATGAAATTCAACCTCAGCAAAGAAAAACATGACTCCCTTAAAGAGTACTTTATAGCACTTGTTAAGGGCGAGTTGAAATATAATGAGTTCTGGGCTCTCAGAGATATCACATTTACTCTTGAAAAGGGCGACAGACTTGGTATACTTGGATTTAACGGGGCCGGAAAATCCACGCTGCTGAAAGTAGTGGCAGGAGTTTTCAAACCGACCGAAGGTTCTGTCTGGAAGACGGGAGTTATCGCTCCTCTTATCGAGCTGGGAGCGGGATTCGATCCGCAGTATACCGGCAGGGAAAACATTTTCCTTTACGGAGCGTGTCTCGGATACAGCAAGGGCTTTATCAATGAGAGAATTGATGATATAATTAAATTCTCAGAGCTTGAGGAGTTCATCGACGTTCCCGTAAAGAATTATTCGTCGGGAATGAAGGCCAGACTGGGCTTCTCCGTCGCGACTATTGTTGAACCTGATATACTGATCCTCGACGAGATCCTATCCGTCGGAGACGCAAGGTTCAGAAAGAAGAGCGAGAAAAGGCTCAAGGAGCTGATCGATAAGGGAGTTACGGTTCTTTTCGTATCTCATAATACAGATCAGGTCAGATCACTCTGCAACAAGGCAATCATACTGAAGAACGGAAAACTTACGGAGTTTGGGGACGCCGAGGGGGTATCTGCGTCGTACGAGAAGGCCGTTCAGGAACATTAATGAAAGGACAAGGGGTGAAGGATGTACTTTCTGGAGATACTTAAGGTTATTTTTGTAGGAATTGTTGAGGGAATTACCGAGTGGCTTCCTATAAGCAGCACAGGACACATGCTTCTCGTTGATGAGTTTCTCAAGATGAGAATGAGAGAGGACTTCCGGGAAATGTTTCTCGTAGTCATACAGCTGGGCGCAATCCTGGCGGTCGTATTTCTCTATTGGGATAAGCTGTGGCCGTTTAAACGTTCGACCAAGAAGGGTCAGGAAGGTACTATCACCGTTAATAAAAAAATCTTACAGCTCTGGATAAGAGTCATTATCGCAACCATACCGGCAGCGATCATCGGACTTCTTCTGGATGACTGGATGGATGAGCATATGCATAAGCCATGGATCATCGCTATATTCCTTATTTTATACGGTGTATGGTTTATCTGGGTGGAAGAAAGAAACAGACGCCGCCGTCCGAGAGTTAAGAAGCTTCTCAAGGTTACATATCTGGATGCTCTTAAAATGGGACTTTTCCAGTGTCTGTCAATCATACCGGGAACATCAAGATCCGGTGCGACCATTATCGGAGGTCTTGAGACAGGCCTTTCAAGAAGAGTTGCCGCTGAGTATACATTCTTCATGGGAATTCCGATCATGTTCGGATGGAGCGTTGTAAAACTTATAAAGTTCGGCTTCCATTATACATTCTTTGAATTCTTCGAACTGATACTGGGAATGGTAGTTGCGTTTGTTGTATCACTTCTCGTTATCAAGTTCCTTATGGATTATATAAAGAAGCATAACTTCAAGTTATTCGGTTTCTACAGAATAGGACTCGGTGCACTGGTACTTATCGTATTCGCTATCAAAGCTATAGCAGGCTAGGAACCGGATTGTAAAATCGACATACATATAAGGATAGAAAGATGAAAGCACGTCTTGATAAGATCCTTGCAGATTCAGGTCTCGGAACGAGAAGCTCGGTCCGGGACCTTATTAAGTCAGGGACGGTAAAAATAAACGGGGTATCCGAGAAGGATGCCGGAAGAAAAGTGGATACCGATACGGATGAGATATCCGTCCTGGGAGAGCTGATAGACTTCAGGGACAAGGTCTATTACATGCTTAACAAACCTGCGGGAGTCATAACCGCCACAGAGGATAAAAAACAGACCACGGTTATAGACCTTATTAAAGATAAGAAGAGAAGAGACCTTTTTCCGGTGGGAAGGCTGGATAAGGATACGGTGGGACTGCTCATCATTACAAATGACGGAGATCTGGCTCACAGACTTCTGGCTCCGGGAAAGCATGTGAAGAAAACCTATCTCGTAAAAGTGGACGGAGCAATCACCGAGGAAGTGCGCCGGGGCATATGCGAAGGCGTGGATATAGGAGATGAGAAGCTCACCGCTCCGGCAGAACTTGCCGAGATCCGTGTGATGGAAGAAGCAGAGGAAGGCTCATGCGTAACTCAGGCGGAAATAACCATCACGGAAGGCAGATACCACGAGATAAAGAGAATGTTCGAAGCCTTCGGGCTGAATGTTATATATCTGAAGAGACTGTCCATGGGCTGCCTTAAACTTGACCCCGAACTTGAAGAAGGACAGTGGAAGATTCTCGGTGAAGATGAAATAAAGAAGCTTTCCGAGAAATGTTAGGAATAATGCTTGACGAATAGAATCATGTATGTTATCCTAACACTTGCGTTTTTAGCGCTTTTTTTGTAGTGCCAAGACGCAAAAGGCAAAAAAGTTGACGAAAAAAATGGAGGTGACAGTTGTGCGCGTAAAAATCACACTCGCATGTCAGGATTGCAAACAGCGTAATTACAACCTGACTAAGGACAAGAAGCTTCATCCGGACAGGATGGAAACAAAGAAGTATTGTAAGTTCTGCAAGCAGCATACAATGCACAAGGAAACCAAGTAATAAGAGGATTCAGTAGATCAAAGAGGTGAAAGTATGTCAGATAAAAAACAGGCATCACCTTCTCTTAAGAGAAGCTGGTTTCAGGAACTTAAGTCAGAGTTTGGCAAGATCACATGGCCGACAAAGAAGAAGCTTGGCAGAGAAACAGTAGTAGTACTTGTTATTGCAATTCTTCTTGGTTGTATCATAGCAATCGTTGATGGACTTCTGAAGTCCGGTCTTGCATTATTATGGTAGGCGGTGATCATATGGCAGAAGAAAAGACAATCGGCATTGATGAAGAAAACATTGAAGAAACAGCTGAAGCTACAGTAGAGGAAACAGTTGAAGCAGTTGTTGAAGAAACAGCTGAAGCTGCTGCTGAAGAGACAGCAGAAGCAGATGCGCCGAAGCGTCCGGTTTCTTCCAATGTAAAGCAGAACGGTGACAACGAACCACACTGGTACGTTGTACATACTTATTCCGGATACGAGAATTACGAGAATAAGGTTAAAGCTGATATCGAGAAAACCATCGAGAACAGAAGACTTGAGGATCAGATGTTTGAGGTAATGGTACCGCTCCAGGATGTACTGGAGACAAAGAAGGACGGTTCCAAAAAGGTCGTATCCAAGAAGATTTTCCCTGGATATGTACTGGTTCACATGATCAAGAACGATGTAACATGGTACGTTGTAAGAAATACACGTGGTGTTACTGGTTTCGTAGGACCGGGATCCGAACCTGTGCCTCTTACAAGCGAAGAAATGAGAAAACTTGGCGTAAGAATAGACGACTACGTGATCGATGTAGAAGTCGATGATACCATCAAGGTCATCAGAGGAGCTTGGGAAGGTACCATAGCAAAGATTAAGTCTATCAGCCGTACAAAGGAAACAGTTACGATCGAGATAGATATCTTTGGCCGTTCAACAGATGTTGAAATCGGTTTAGGTGATATTCAGAAGTTAGATTAGTGGAAGGGAAAAACCCGATAATACCACATAGGAGGTAATTAAAAATGGCTAAGAAAGTCACAGGATACATCAAATTACAGATACCTGCAGGAAAGGCAACTCCTGCTCCACCCAGCAGATCAGGGAGATCTTATCATCCCTGTAGTTATCACTGTATACGCAGACAGAAGCTTTTCATTTATCACAAAGACTCCTCCTGCAGCAGTTCTTATCAAGAAGGCTTGCAAGATCCAGAAGGCGTCAGGTGAACCTAACAAGAAGAAGGTAGCTAAGATCACAAAGGCTCAGGTTCAGGAAATCGCTGAACTGAAGATGAAGGATCTTAACGCTGCATCAATCGAGTCTGCTTGCAGCATGATCGCCGGAACAGCACGTTCTATGGGCGTTGAAGTAGTAGACTAATAACAGGTATCAGATGTTTAATAGAATCTAATAGGTGGAAGGAGGTCGCTCCTCCGATAATACCACAGGAGGTATAATAGTAATGAAAAAAGGTAGAAGATATTTAGAAGTTGCAAATAGAAGTTGCAAAGCTTGTAGAGAAGACAAAACTTTACGATCTTGACGAGGCTGCTCAGCTTATTAAGCAGACATCAAATGCAAAGTTCGACGAGACAATCGAAGCTCACCTTAAGCTCGGTGTTGATGGACGTCACGCTGATCAGCAGGTACGTGGTGCCGTTGTTCTTCCTCACGGAACAGGTAAGGACGTTAAGGTTCTCGTATTTGCAAAGGGCGATAAGGTAGATCAGGCTCTTGCTGCTGGCGCAGATTACGCTGGTGGAGATGAGCTTGTTCCAAAGATCCAGAACGAAGGATGGCTTGACTTCGATGTTGTTATTGCAACACCTGATATGATGGGCGTTGTTGGACGTCTCGGACGTGTACTCGGACCTAAGGGTCTC